>SYEN01000062.1 GCA_005800795.1 Burkholderiales bacterium
GACGCTGATGTTGGCAGGCATACGCGATATTTTGCTGATCTCGACACCACAGGATACGCCGCGCTTCGAGCAATTGCTCGGCGACGGAAACAAGTGGGGCCTCAATATTTCCTATGCTGTGCAACCAAAACCGGAAGGCTTGCCGCAGGCTTTTACCATCGGTGCGAATTTCATCGGCAAGGATCCTTGCGCGCTGATATTGGGCGACAATATTTTCTACGGTCATGACCTGACACGCGATTTGCAGGCTGCCATGGCAAGGAAGACTGGCGCCACAATTTTTGCGTATCAGGTGCAAGATCCGGAGCGCTCCGGCGTTGTTGAGTTTGACAAAAACTTCAAGGTGATTTCCATTGAGGAGAAGCCGAAAAACCCAAAATCCCGATTTGCAGTCACCGGTTTTTTTGTTTACGACAATGATGTGATCGATATCGCACGCAATCTAAAACCCTCGGCGCGCGGCGAGTTTGAAATCACTGACGTCAGCCTGGAATACCTGCGCCGGGGAACGCTGACGGTGACACCCCTCGGCCGGGGTGTGGCATGGCTGGATACCGGCACGCATGCCTCCCTGCTTGAGGCGTCGATGTTCATCGAGACCATCGAAAAGCGGCAAGGATTGAAGATTGCCTGTCCTGAGGAAATCGCCTATCGCATGGGATACATCAATGCCGAGCAGTTGATGGCGTTGACCAAGACGATGGGGAATAATGGGTACGGGAAGTTTTTGAGGGACATCGTGTTGGAACATAAGCCGGCATGACCGTTTGGCATGCGAACTTGCCCGAAGAACCCGGTACACACGCGGTCTGCGCCAAACAGCTTCCGTGAAAAAAATTCTGCTTACCGGCAAGACCGGGCAGCTTGGTTGGGAATTGCAACAGTCGCTGGCGCCCCTTGGCAAGATTTTCGCCCCCAGTCGTGCGCAGATGGACCTGACCGACTCGCGCGGCATTCGAACCGTTATTCGCGAATTGGCTCCCGACATTATTGTCAATGCAGCGGGCTACACGACGGTCGACAGGGCGGAGGTTGAACGCGAGCTGGCCTATCAAGTCAACACCGTCGCGCCGGAAATCCTTGCTGAAGAAGCACGTAGGGCGAATGCATTGTTGGTACACTATTCGACGGACTATGTTTACGATGGCACCAAGCACACGCCCTACGATGAGAACGACGCACCGACCCCGGTAAATTATTACGGCAAATCGAAGCTCGAAGGCGAACGAGCCATAATCTCAACCCGGTGCGCTCACCTGATCCTGCGCGCGAGCTGGATATATAGTGCCCGAGGCACAAATTTTGTGCTTACCATGCTGCGACTAGCGCGGGAGAAACCAGAAGTATTTGTTGTTAATGACCAGGTAGGATCGCCGTCCTGGGCAAAATCTTTGGCGCAGACATCTTCGGAAATAATCAATAAAATCAATCACCCAAAAGAGACTCTCGGCACTTACCATTTGTCTGCGATTGGGCATACTACCCGCTTTGACTTTGCTAGGCATATAGTCGATGTGGCCAAACAAAGCTCAAAATCCGGCTCTCCGTGGGCCGAAATACATCCAACCACCACAGAAAACTATCCCTTACCCGCCAAACGCCCACTCAACGCCGCAACGAGCAAGGCTAAAGTTACGGAACATTTTGGGATTGCAATGCCGACATGGCAAGAGCAACTTGAGGCTTTTGTGAAAACAATCCAGCTATAGTCCGCATTAGAATGTCGCACGTGCGCGACGTCATCACAACGAATTGGCGCCTATAACCCGGCAAGTACAAATGGCTATTTTTCCGCCACAATCACTTTTACGCCCATGTTCCACCATGCCTTGTCATCTGCCAGGGCAAGCTTTGCGTGATGAAATCCGGCCTCGCGCAAACGATCCAGTATGTCTTGCCCATAGTTGCGAAAGCACAGAACCTTACCATGCCCACGTACAACATCGCCATGTTACGAAGTATGGCCAAAGGCGTGGGAAACCTTCGCGCGCTGTCTTCTACACGTCCGCCGGGATGCAAAATCAGGGGCGCGACGATACCAATTTCAGGATCACTTAACGCACCGACTAACGCGGGAAACGGGTTTTCATAAAGCCGTACATCCGGGTTAAGTATGGCAAGGTAATCGGCTTTAACTTGTCTGAATGCTGCATTGTGATTTGCACCAAAACCCTTGCGCGATGCGTTCCGAATCAACCGGACCGGAAACGGAAATTCATCCAGCGAAAACGGCAGCGACTCTGGTATGTTCAGCGTCAAAATCACACCGACAGTATCGCCGCAATAGCAGGCCAGATCCTTCAATAGTGCGTGCACCAAGGCTGCTTGGCCATGGCTGACGACAGAAATGGTTATACGATCTGATACCATGTTAAACATTCAAAATGTTTCCAATGGTAACGTGTCCATTCCCCTTGTGACCAGCCATGCTCGCGGCAATTCGCATGCGACACCCAGCGGACGGCCTTTCTTGTGATTCTGGTCACGGGTGCAAGCGGTTTCGTTGGCATGCCGCTGTGCCGGCGGCTAAGCGCGCTATGAAGTACGGGGTTTACTGCGGGTGTCGGGCACACATTTGCTTGCCGCTGAAACCAACCCGAAATTGCAATGGGTGGAGATCGGCGACCTGAACAACGTGACTGACTGGGGTGTATTGTTGCGCGGGGTAACGACGGTCATACACTTGGCAGCGCGCACCCATGTTCTGCATGAAAAGGAACCAGACCCTCTGGAAGCCTACCGCAGGATAAATGTCGCGGTAACCGAACGTCTTGCTAAGGCATGCGTAACGGCAGGCGTAAAGCGGCTGGTGTTCCTCAGCTCGGTCAAGGTGAACGGGGAAAGCACGCTTGACCGCCCCTTTTGTGAATCAGACATACCGCAACCGCAAGATGCTTACGGAAAATCCAAACTCGAAGCCGAAACGGTTTTGAAAGAAATTGGAAACGGGTCAGACTTGGAAACCGTGATCGTGAGGCCGCCGCTGGTATATGGGCCTGGCGTAAAGGGAAACTTTCTGAGATTACTGGACATCGCAAGGCGGGGTTGGCCGCTACCTCTGGCTTCGGTGCAAAATCTGCGCAGCTTCATTTACGTTGAAAATCTGGTAACTGCAATTATCGCCTGCGCTACGCATGCTCACGCCCCAGGTAAGACCTATCTGGTTAGCGACCATTCGGATTTGTCGACGCCTGAACTCTTGCGGCAACTTGCTTTGCACTTTGGTTTGCCTGCGAGGATTTGGCCATGCCCCCCGCGGCTGTTGCAGGGTGTCGCGCATCTGTTGGGTCGAGGCGCCGAAGCCTCACGGCTCTTGGGTTCACTACAAGTCGACTGCTCTTTGATTCGGTCAGAGTTGGGTTGGACGCCGCCATTTTCGATCGCCGAAGGGCTTGTTCAAACCACGCATTGGCATCAAAAAAAATATCAATAAAATCATATGCTTAATAAATCCCCGATGTTCTGCTTTCAACTCTATATCAGCACGTATGAGAATAAGTTCGGAGCCCTTGCGTGATTTCAGTGACTGCCACACGTTTGCAATTTCTGCCGCGCGGGACAGTAGTGGCTTTGGGATTTTCCATTCCCGTATCCACTGCGCTCGACAACGTGCTGCTGACCGTGGTGGCAGTCGCTTGCTTGCTGGCCGGACTATTGCCTGCCGTGGCACGGCAGCTTCGTGAAAACAAATCATTGTTGTTGCCCGTGGCGCTTTTCGCACTGCTTGCCATGGGAACGCTTTACGGCAACAGCCCGCTACCCAGCGCATGGGGACATTTGTGGAAATACGCTGATTTGCTATTCATTCCCGTTTTTGCGGTGGCTTTTTGTCTGCCGAAAACACGTAAACATGCTCTGCACGTTTTCGCAGGCATCATCGGGGTTATATTAATCCTTTCCTATCTTCTTTACTTCTCGCTGGTGCCGAAAATGCCGTTCATGGCGTATGACGGCCTATCGCCTACAGTATTCAAGCTCAAGATCACCCACAACCTCCTGATGTCATTCGGCGCATTTCTTTTTGTGTGGCTCGCCCGCACGTTCGCCGCTATGTGGTTGCGTATTGTTTGCTATGTCCTCGCAGCGCTCGCCGCGATCAACGTATTGTTCATGGTGCAGGGTGCAACCGGCTACGTGATTCTGGCCATGCTGACCATTTTGTGGGTCTGCGAGCGCATCGGGCAGCGCACAACAGCCATCACGATCTTGTTGCTGCTGAGTATATCGATCACGTTGATGACCGTGCCGAACACGCTTCAGCGGCGCGTCATTCAAGTTCAACAGGAATTCCAGCTCTGGCGTTCCGGCAACCCTGCGGCGCAAGCCACCTCCTCCGGCCAGCGCCTCGAGTATTACTCAAACACCCTCGCCATTATCAAAGAACATCCGCTCATCGGTGTCGGCACCGGCGGCTTTCCCAAGGCCTACGCGCAGCAGGTCAAAGCCACCGGCAAGCACGTGACGCAGAACCCGCACAACGAATTTCTCAATATCACCGCGCAAATTGGCATCGGCGGGCTCGTGTTACTGATCGTCATGTTCTGGACGCAATGGCGCAGCGCCGGCCGATTGGCAACGCCGATGGAACAGTCGCTGATGCGCGCGTTGGTGTTGACGATGGTGTCGGGTTGTCTGTTTAACTCGCTGTTGCTGGATCACGCCGAAGGGCTGTTTTACGCGTGGATGTCGGGTTTGCTGTATGGCGGATTAAAATACGCGCCATCTGATAAACCACCCGCTACCTTATGACGGCATGACGCTTTCTGTTTCCATCACCACCTTCAATGGCGCGCCGCTGGTACGCGAGTGCGTGGCTTCCGTCACTTGGGCAGACGAAGTAATCGTCATAGATTCGGGCAGCACCGACGGCACGCGTGACATCTGCGCGGCGCTGGGGGCGAAGGTCATGCAGACGCCGGATTTTCCCGGATTTGGGCAGCAAAAAAACCGTGCGCTGGATCGCACCACGGGCGATTGGGTGCTGGCGCTTGATCACGACGAAACCGTTTCGCCGGAATTGCGTGCGGAAATCGAAGCCACCATCAAGAACCCAGGCGACGCAGTGGCGTTCACCATGCCAAGGCTGTCCAATTTTTGCGGACGCGACATGCGCCATTGCGGTTGGTGGCCTGATCCGGTGACACGGCTGTTTCGCAGGGGCGCGGCGCGTTTTTCCGAAGACCATTTGCACGACCGCATCCTTGTCACCGGCAAGATCGGCAAGCTCCGGCACCCACTGCATCACATCCCAATGCCGACGCTGGAACACGTCATCGCCAAAATGAACGGCTATTCGTCGGCGGGTGCGAAGTTCAATTACGAACACGGCAAGCGTGCTTCGCTTGGCAAGGCGATTTTTCACGGCTGGTGGGCTTTCATGCGCACTTATGTTTTTCAGGCGGGCTTCCTCGACGGGCGCGAAGGCTTCATGCTTTCGGTGTCCAACGCCGAAGGCACGTACTATCGTTACCTCAAACTGATGCTGCTCGGGGACAAGACCCGGTGAAAACCGCGGTCATCGTCACTACCTATAACCGTCCAGACGCGCTCGCGGCAGTGCTGGCGGGTTATTCCGCGCAATCCGTTTCCGACTTTGAGTTGCTGGTCGCCGACGATGGATCGACGGATGACACGCGCCGGCTGGTGGAGGAACACACGGCACGCGCACCGTTTCGTTTGCGTCACGTATGGCAGGAAGACCTTGGCTTTCGCGCGGGTGCCGCCCGCAACCGCGCCGCCGCGCAATCCTCCGCCGAATACCTGATTTTTGCCGATGGCGATTGCGTGCCAACGCGCGATTTCGTGCGCCAGCACCTTGCTCTGGCAGAGGCCGGTTATTTTCTGTCCGGCAACCGCGTGCTGATGTCGGAAACTTTCACGCGGGAAGTGCTTGCCGAACGCGCCCCTATACATAAGTGGCATGCTGCGCGTTGGCTGCGTGCATGGGTGTCGCGCGATGTCAATCGATTGCTGCCGTTGCTGATGCTGCCCGGCGCCGCGTGGCGCAAGCGCTGGCCCGATCAATGGCATGGCGTTAAAACCTGCAATATGTCGCTCGCCCGCGCGGATTTCATGCGCGTGAACGGCTTTGATGAATCGTATTCGGGCTGGGGGCTGGAAGACAGCGATCTTGCGATACGCCTGATACACGCCGGCGTGCATCACAAGAGTGCGCGCTTCGCCACGCCGGTATTTCATTTGTGGCACCGTGAAAACGACCGCAGCCGCATTACGGAAAACCAGAAACTGCTCGACGAAATCATCGGCTCGAGGCGTATCGAAGCGCACGTCGGCGTGAGCCAATACGTATGACCGGTATGACCGCCGCGACGCGCATGACACCACCGCGCCGTGTGCTCGTTGTGGTAACGCGCCGTATTGGTGACGTGCTGCTTGCCACACCGGTGATTCGTTCGCTGAAAGCGGCGTGGCCCGATGCCGCCATCGACGCGCTGGCGTTCAGCAGCACCGCTGGCGTGCTGGCAGGCAACCCGGATATCTGCCGGATACGTGCCATACCCGAACGGCCGGGGCTCATGCAACATATTGTTTTTATTGGAAAATTATTTAAGCGCTACGATCTCGCGCTATCGCTGGTGCCGGGCGACCGGCCGACGTTTTACGCGTTTTTCGCTGCGCGCCGGACAATCGGGCTACTGCTTGACACGCCGAAGGAGCGCTGGAAGCAGCGCTTTCTGGATCAGTGGGTTGCCTACGATCTGGCAGAGAAGCATACGGTGCTGACGTACCTTTCGCTGCTCGCGCCGATCGGTGTCACGCCGCGCGCAGAAGTTGTTGCAAGCTGGGGCGCTGCCGATCAGCAGCACGCCGAGGCTTTGCTCGCGCCGTTGCAAAGCCAGCGGTACGTGGTGTTGCACCTCTACCCCAAGTTCGACTACAAGCTGTGGAGCGACGCAGGTTGGCTGACGCTCACCCGCTGGATCGTCGCGCAAAATCTGCGCATCGTGCTCACTGGCGGCGGCGACAGCGACGAACTCGCCTACATCAACGGCCTTGCTGCACAAATGGAAGTACCACCACTTAACCTCGCCGGCAAACTGACACTTGCTGCCACCGCCTGCGTGCTCGCGCGCGCAGCGGCGTACTGCGGCCCCGATACGGCGGTAACCCACATGGCGGCCGCGCTGGGCGTGCCCACGGTCACTTTTTTCGGCCCCACCGATCCGGTGAAGTGGGGACCGTGGCCGAAAGGCTACGCGAACATGAATCAAACACCGTGGCGTCGCTTCGGTGATCAGTCGCGAGGCAACGTGCACCTGCTGCAAGGCCGCGCGGCATGCGCCCCTTGTGGTAAAGAAGGCTGTGCGCGCCACACGGCGAGCTTTAGCGATTGCCTGCTGCAACTGTCGCCGGCGCGAGTGATCGCGGCGCTGCAAGCCGCTTTAAGCAACGCAAAAAATGTCAATTAAAACAAATACTTATGTAACATCCTGTCCGGTGGGCTGCGAAGCGGCGCTGGAAGCCACGGCGCTCAATCTGCCCGAAGGCCCCCTGCGCCGTTGCAGCGGCTGCGGGCAACTGTTAAGCGCGGTGGACGAAGCGCGTTACCAACTCACCATGCAGGCCTTCAACGCGCCGGACTTTAACAAGCCGCCGCCACGCGAGGTTGAACGCCGGCGGTTGGTTGCACGGCGGCGCCTGAAAACGGTTTCGCAGTTATTGAAAAAACCTGCCGCTGATACGCGCGTGGTCGATATCGGCTGTTCCCGCGGCCAGTTCGTTGGCTACGCCAGCGACGCGGGTTACCTGGCGGAAGGCGTCGAGCCCGCACCCGAGATCGCCGCCGCCGCGCGCAAGTTGGGTCTTAACGTGCGCACCGGCTTGCTGGAGGAACAACGTTACGCCGATGCCACGTTCGACGCCGCCTCGCTGTTTGAAGTGGTTGAACATCTGCGTGAACCGCTGCCGCTGCTCAGGGAATGCGCACGCATCCTCAAGCCCGGCGGCGTGCTAATGATCAGCACCGGCAACGCGGCGAGCTGGACGGTGGCCACGATGGGCGCTCGCTGGGATTATTTTCACATCGAAAAAGATGGCGGCCACGTCAGCTTTTTCAACCTGCGATCCATCGCGCTGCTCGCCAGACGCGCCGGGTTTGCCGTCGAGCGTATCGAAACCGCACGCGTCAAATTTCACGAAAAAAGCGACGTGTCCGGCGCGGCCTACACGCTGGGCAAAATCGCCGCCGAATTGCTGAACCTGCCCGCGCGGCTTGCCGGGCGCGGGCATGACATGCTGGCGTATCTGCGCCGCAAGTAGTTTGCAGCGTTCGTTATTCCTGCTGCAGTAGTCCGCTGCTGTCCTGATCTAAACCGCGTGCGGCCCTGAATGCCCCTCCGGCAACTGCGCCAGCTCAATCAGACAACCATCGGTGCCCACCGGATCCAGAAACGCAATACGGCAACCCGCGTGGCCGATGCGCGGCGTTTCGTCCAGCAGCGGCACGCCCTTGGCTTTCAATTCGGCCAGCGCGTCATCGATGTTTTCCACTTCAAAGCAAATGTGATTGATGCCGCCCTTGCCCTCGGCAATCATCTTGGCGTGTTTGCTGTCGGGCGTGGTGCCGGCGATCAACTCCACCATCGATTCACCCACCGGATACAGCGCCAGTTTTACCGGCCGCACCGGGTTGGTTTCCACCCCACCGAGTTTGATGCCGAAGCAGTCTTCCCACAGCGCCCGGCTCTTATCGACATCCTTTACCAGCACGCCTACAGGTTCAATGCGCTTGATTTTCATACGGGTCTCCCGAGTTAATATGTTTGAATGTACGTCAGTGATATGCGCGAGTGAGTTTAAACCATCGCCTTTCACATGCCGTGTGGCATAAACATGCACGTTACATAAGTATTTGTTTTTATTGATTATTTTCTGCAGGTCTTCTACAC
The DNA here is from genome assembly GCA_005800795.1 of Burkholderiales bacterium. Taxonomy (GTDB): domain Bacteria; phylum Pseudomonadota; class Gammaproteobacteria; order Burkholderiales; family SG8-41; genus UBA5216. The sequence continues at coordinate 8,910 of SYEN01000062.1, forward strand.
ATCACAACCCAGGCCGCGCAACGCTTTGCGCACATCCGCCGGGCCGCTCACGTGTACTGTTGAATAACCCGCAGCCTCGGCTCCGGCAACATTGTCCGCCAGATCATCAAAAAACAGGATCGATTGCGGCGGCACGCCGATCTCACGTGCGACGAAATAAAACGCCTCGCGATGCGGCTTGCGTAAGCCGATTTCCGGCGACACAAACACACGCTCAAACGCCTCAAGCATGCGCGCATGGCGCACGCGCCACAACGCATGATGCGTGGGACTGGTGTTGCTGAAAATATAACAGGGCCGCTTCAGCTGCTCGCGCGCCCGGCGTATCGCGCCGGTGGTCTCGGTGATCTCGTCCAACAGCAGCGTATTCCAACCGTCGGCGATTTGCTCGTCTGTCGCGTTGAGTTTCAGGCAGGCGCGAAGATGCTCGAAATACTGCGCCGAAGTGATCTTGCCGGTTTCAATCCGTTCATAGGCATCATCTTGCTGAAACGCCGCTTTCATTTGCGCAACAGAAAGCGGCGAAAACGCCGACCACGCCCGCAGCGCACGCGCGAATTCGATATCGATCAGCACGCCGCCGAGATCGAACAACAGCGCCTTGATGGGAGCGGCAGTCACGCGAGTCTCAGAACGCGCGGAACAAGGGGTACAGCGAAATCACCAACAACGCCGCCATACCGTAATTGAAGGCAATCAAATTACGCCGCACCCGCAACAGATTGCGCAAGCTCGCGCCAAACAGCGCCCACACACTCACACAAGGCAGATTAATCAGCGCGAACAGCAATGCCGCACCGGCAACCACCAGCAGCCCGCTGCTGGCCGGCACATAGGTGCTGTAGCCGCTGATTGCCATCACCCACGCCTTGGGATTCACCCACTGAAACGCTGCCGCACCCCAAAAGCCCAAAGGCTAAGCAGGCCTCACGCCGGCAGGTGCGTCCTCTGGCGGTGCGGAATTCGCGATACGCCACGCCAGATACAACAAATAAATCGCGCCCGCCCATTTCAACACACCATAAAGCCACGGTAGCCGCGCAAAAACTTCTGCCAACCCGACACCCACGCCAAATGCCATCACCAGAAACCCCGAACTGATGCCCAGCATATGCGGCACCGTCGGCCTGAAACCGAAATTGACGCCGGAGGCGAGCAGCATGAGATTGTTCGGGCCTGGGGTGATCGAAGTCACCATGGCGAACAGGGAGAAGGCTACGAAGGTGTCCCAAGGCATGGGCTTACCAAAGTCAACACCGCACCACCAATCCATCTACCGCCACCACACCCTCGCCTTCCCGCTTAACAATCAACGGATTGATCTCCGCCTCAGCTACGCTGTCCATACAAGCCAGTTGCGAAAAAGCGCTGACGGTTTTCGCGAGCGCCATGCAGTCGCCCTTTGGCATGCCGCGATAGCCGCGTATCGGTGCAAGGCCCTTCACCTGCTCGATCATTTTTGCAGCATCTTCAACACTGACCGGCGCTAGCCGTGCGGCGAAGTCCTTATAAATTTCCGCCAGCACGCCGCCGATGCCGAGCACCACCACCGGACCGACTTGCGGATCGCGCTTGAAGCCGAGGATGATTTCGGCGAGGCCCTTTTCCATCTTTTGCACGAGTATGCCGTCAATGGTCGCGTTCGGGTGCTTCTGGCCGACACGCGCAAGGATATCGCGCGCGGCCTGCTTTAAGGCACTCGCATCGGAGACGTTTAGCACGACGCCGCCAGCGTCGGTCTTGTGCGCGATGTCGGGCGAGAGGATTTTCGCAACCACCGGAAACGGCACGTTCGATGCATCATCAGGCGTCTTGATAACCGCCGTCTGCGCGCACGCCACGCCCAATGCGCCGAACACACGGCAGGCATCGCGTTCATTGAGTTGTTTTGCCCCGCTGGCAGCCAGCAGCTTTTCTGCTTCCGCCACGAGTGCCGTGTCCTGCGCCGACGCCATCAGCGCATGGCGACACTGGCAGGCGCCAGTGACACGTCCGGCGCGGGACACAGCACGCGTGGCGGAAGCGGAAAAGTTGCTGGCTGCCAGCGGGGCAAAACAACTCAATGAACGCGATGCCTGCCGTGTGTTCGGCGCATTGGGCGTGGCGTGCGCGCAGACGGCGGTTATCAA
>SYEN01000063.1 GCA_005800795.1 Burkholderiales bacterium
GCAAATCCTCGCGCTTGATCAGCACGCGATTTTTCAGCCGTGCCGACAGGATCGGCGCGAAATCCAGCGGCGACTCGATGGCCACGTCGTAAACACGCGCGGCGAGAATACGTTGCAGATAATCGGGATGTTTCATGCCGCCTAGATTAGCAGTTTCCGCCCCCATACACACGGGCGCACACTGTACAGCGACGCTGTTGCGGATTATCATGGGGGCATGAACTCGATGAACCTGCTGAATCCAAGCGAAATGAACCAGGCCGCCGCTGAGGCCGCCATTGCCTACGTTGAAGACGGCAGCGTGGTGGGCGTGGGCACCGGCTCGACGGCGGATTTTTTCATTGCCGCGCTGGGCAAGATCAAGCACCGCATCGACGGCGCAGTGGCGAGCTCTGAGGGCACCGCCAACAAATTGAAGGCGCTGGGCATCGCGGTGTACGACTTGAACAGCGTGAAAGACATGCCGGTGTACGTCGATGGCGCCGATGAAGTGACAACTCATCTGGCGATGGTCAAAGGCGGCGGTGGCGCACTCACCCGCGAGAAAATCGTCGCTGCGGTGGCGCGCAAATTCATCTGCATCGCCGATCAATCGAAGCTTGTTGACGTGCTGGGCAGGTTTCCGTTGCCGGTTGAAGTGATCCCGATGGCGCGCTCGTACGTGGGCCGCGAGATCGTCAAACACGGCGGCCAGCCGGCGTGGCGGCAGGGTTTCACCACCGACAACGGCAACTGGATCCTCGATGTGCACAACCTGTCGATCACCAACCCGGTGGAACTGGAAGCCACGCTCAATCAAATCACCGGCGTGGTGACCAACGGCTTGTTTGCACGGCGCGGCGCCGATGTGCTGCTGCTGGGCACCGCAGACGGTGTCAAAAAATACAATAAAAACAAATAGATATATTCAGTGGCCGAATACACCACGATTGCTGCCGTTGATTTGGGATCGAACTCGTTCCACTGCCAGATAGCGCGCGTGGACGGTGAGCAAACCTATCCGCTGGACGGTTTGCGCGACGCGGTGCGTCTTGGCGCAGGGCTGGACGACAACAAGATGCTCGACGAGGCCTCCCAGGCGCGTGCGATTGCCTGTCTGCAGCGCTTTGGTGAGCGGCTGCGTGGTTTTCAGCCGGGCGACGTGCGTGCATTGGGCACCAACACGCTGCGCGTGGCGAAAAACGCTGCCGCCTTCTTGCAAAAAGCCGAATCGGCGCTGGGTTTCCCCATAGAAGTCATCGCCGGACGTGAAGAAGCGCGGCTGATTTATCTGGGCGTGTCGCACAGTTTGCCGCAGTCGAAAGAGCGGCGCCTGGTGATGGACATCGGCGGCGGCTCCACGGAGTTTATTGTCGGCGAAGAGTACACGCCGTTGCGGCTCGACAGCCTTTACATGGGCTGTGTGTCATACACGCGGCGCTACTTCAAGGACGGCAAGTTGAGCAAAGGCGCGTTCAAGGCAGCGGAAACCGCTGCGCGCACGGAGTTGCAGCATATCGTAGCCGGTTTTTCGCATGGCAATTGGACGCATGCAGTGGGTTCCAGCGGCACCGCCCGCGCGCTGGCGCAGGTGCTGCAATTGAATGGTCTGAACAAACCAGGCGAGAGCGGCATTACGCCGTCGGGTCTTGAGGCGTTGCGCATGCAACTGATCCGCGCGGGCGACCTCGCACGCGTCACGCTCGAGGGCCTGCGCGATGATCGTGCAGGCGTTTTGCCGGGCGGTCTCGCCATCATGAGTGCAGTGCTGGACGAACTGTCGATAGCCCACATGACGGTGGCCGACGGTGCCATGCGCGAAGGCATTCTGCTCGACATGCTTGGCCGCACGCAACACCACGACACGCGCGATGCCACAGTCGCGCAATTCGTGCGGCGTTATCATGTGGATGCGCCCCAGGCGCACCGCGTGACGCAGCTTGCCATCAGCCTGCACCAGCAATTGGCAGGCAAGGACGGGCGTACCGCGCAGTACCTCGAGTGGGCGGCGCAGCTGCACGAAATCGGCATTTCGGTTGCCTACAGCAGCTATCACCGGCACTCGGCCTACATCGTCAACAACGCCGACATGCCGGGTTTCACGCGCGAAGAGCAGCATCGGCTCTCGCAACTGGTGTTGGCGCACCGGCGTTCCCTGAAAAAGCTGCTGCCGGAACTGGATGATGCCATCGATTGGCGCAGCGTATTTGCCCTGCGCATCGCGGTGCTGCTGTGCCAGCGGCGCACCAACAACAACCCGCGCATCCTGTCGGCGCGCGCAGGCGAAAAACGTTTCCGCCTTGCCATCGATCCCGCGTGGATCCTGCGCAACCCGCTCACCAACACCGTGCTGGGCGAGGAAATCCGGGAATGGGAAAAAATCGGGTTCGACGTGAAAATCAGCGGGCTGTATGAAACGGATGATGGTGCGGCAAACGATTCGACGGAATCCGCCGGCTAAAAACGAGCGCCATGATTGAAAAGGCGTTCGCCGGCCACTTTGCCGCCGACTGGATCGCGTCGTGGAACGCGCACGATCTCGAACGCATCCTGGCGCACTACGCCGACGATTTTGAAATGACTTCTCCGGTGATTCCGCTGATCGCGGGTGAGCCGTCGGGCGTACTGAAGGGCAAGGCGGCGATTCGTGCTTATTGGGCCGCCGCGCTGCGGCGTACGCCGAATCTGCATTTTGAATTGATTACTACGCTGGCGGGCGTGAACAGCATCACGCTGTACTACAAGGGTGGCCGCGGATTATCAGCAGAGGTGTTTCATTTTGACTCGCAGGGCAGGGTGATCCGGGCGTACGCGCATTACGCGGGCGCGGTTGATGCCAGTCCGCAGAAATAGCAGCCCTATTCGGAACGACGCTCCTGACGCTAGAACTTCAGTCCGAGCTCCTTCACCTGCCGTTCGAGTTCGGCAAAGTAAAGGGTGAGTTCCGCTCTAAGTTGTTCAGGTGTCGAGCGCTCGGCAGGTTCGCTGCCATCGGCTGCGAGCTTTTGCACGATCTGCGGGGTGTTCAAGCCTTCGATCACCGCACGGTTGATCGCCTGGAGAATCGGGCGTGGCGTTCCGGCGCGCGACCACACCACATAGCGATTGGTAATCTTGAAACCGGGATAGCCCTGTTCGCCAATGGTCGGCAGCTCGGGCAGGGACGTTGCCCGCGTCAATCCCAACGCCGCCACGCCGCGCACTTTGCCGCTACGGATCGCGGTGGTCGCAGACAGCGAAGCGGAGACACCCACAATGACCTCGCCCCCCATCAGCGCCAGTAGCGCCGGCGCGCTGCCCTTGTACGTGACGTGCCTCAACTGCAGGCCGGATAGCTTCGAGAGCTTTTCCATGCCCAGATGGACCGTGCCGCCGACCCCGGTGCTGCCGGCGAACGGCAGCGGTTTACTGGCCGAGTGCGCGATCAGCTCCTTCACCGTTTTCGCGGGCACGCTCACATTGACCATCAGGATGTACGGCTGCTGCGTCGAGGCAACCACCGGGTCAAACGTCTTGAGAATGTCGAAGGGAACCCGTTTGGTCGCCCCCTGAAGCATCAGCCCGTCCCCCGACTGCAGCAGCGTGTAACCGTCAGGCGTCGCTTTGGCCAACATTCCCGACGCGATCACGCCACCGCCGCCGGGACGGGGATCGACCACTACATTTTGTCCCCAACAATCACTTAAGACCTGTGCCGTCAAACGGGCAATCATGTCACCGCCCGCACCGGGCTGTGAGCCAATGAGGATACGCACCGGCCGTGTCGGATAGGCGGACGGCCTGTCCTGCGCAAACGCGGCTGCATTGCAGACGGCCACTGCGGACGCCAGACAACAACTCCAGTTTCTGATCATGTGCAAGTGTAGGTGCTTCACTTCAGGCTCCCATATTGCCATTTCAAGCCCGCTGCGCGGCTATGGCGGTAAACAGCTCAGCAAGCCTGCATGCACGGACGCAAATTCTTGCTGTTCGTAGTATATACACGCAGCACATCAACCCCGTGGCGCTCGACTAAGGCAATGGGAAGGCGCTACATAACTCATTGAATTTTACAGATTTTTAGATCTGGGGGCGCGAGGCGGCATCTTCAATAATCAACTCCGCGCCCTTTTCGCCGATCATGATGGTGGGCGC
>SYEN01000064.1 GCA_005800795.1 Burkholderiales bacterium
ACGAATTGAAGCTCATCGTCGATCTGATGTACGAAGGTGGCATCGCCAACATGCGGTATTCGATTTCGAACAATGCCGAGTACGGCGACTTCACCCGCGGCCCGCGCATCGTTACCGAAGAAACCAAGAATGAAATGCGCAAAATCCTCAAGGAAATCCAGACCGGCGCCTACGCGCAGGAATTCCTGCTGGAAAACCAAACCGGCGCGACCAAGCTTAACGCCCTGCGCCGTATCGGCCGCCAGCATCAAATCGAAGTGGTGGGCGGCAAGCTGCGGGACATGATGCCTTGGATCAAGCGCAATCGTTTGGTGGATCAGTCGAAGAACTGATAGACCGTGAAACGTGCAAAATGAAGCGTGAAATGCAAAAGCCGCTGCATTGGGGTGACGTTTCACGTTTCACGCTTCGCGTTTCACGGGTTTCCACGTGAACTACCCCCACCCCCTCATCGCCCGCGAAGGTTGGCCCTTCATCGCCATTGCCGTGATGGTGGCGCTGGGAGTGCATCTTTACGCGGGGTGGGCGGCGGCGCTGTTTCTCTGGCTCGTGGTCGTCTTCATGATCCAGTTCTTTCGCGATCCGCCACGCACGATTCCCGCGGATCCTGCTGCTGTACTGTCACCCGCCGATGGACGCGTAGTGGTGGTGGAAAAGGCACGCGATCCATACCTGGATCGCGATGCGCTGAAGATCAGCGTTTTCATGAATGTGTTCAACGCGCATTCCAACCGCAGTCCGGTGGACGGTGAAGTGCGCAATACCTGGTATTTTCCGGGCAAGTTTTTCAATGCCGACTTGCCCAAGGCGTCACTGGAAAACGAACGTGCTGCCCTGTGGATCAAGACGTCCAAAGGGGCCGATGTGACCTGCGTGCAAGTGGCGGGGTTGGTGGCGCGGCGCATCCTTTGTTATGCCAAGACCGGCCAGCCACTGTCGCGGGGGCAGCGCTTTGGCTTTATTCGCTTTGGATCGCGTGTCGATTTGTATCTGCCACTGGAGGCCACGCCGCGCGCATCGGTTGGTGATGTGGTGTACGCCACGGAGTCCGTGCTGGCAGTCATGCCGGCGTAGTCATGAGCCCGCTACCCGACCGGTACCGACCGTTTATTAAGAGCCGCTTCGGCCGGCGTGGCATCTACTGGTTGCCGAACATGTTCACGCTGGCGGCGCTGTTCTCGGGCTTTTACGCCATCGTGCAGGCGATGAATGAGCGCTTTGAGATGGCGGCCGTGGGTATTTTCGCGGCCATGGTGCTCGACGGACTGGATGGACGGGTTGCCCGCATGACGCGCACCCAAAGCGATTTTGGCGCGGAACTCGACAGCCTCTCCGATATGGTGTCGTTTGGCGTTGCGCCCGCGCTGGTGGTTTACACGTGGGCCTTGCGCGACTTTGCGTTTGCGCAGACCGTGCCGATGCTTGGGCCGTGGCTGTCCACGCGCCTGGGCTGGATCGCGGCGTTTATCTATTGCGCTTGCGCCGCGCTGCGTCTGGCGCGCTTCAACACCAATATCGATGTCGTCGACAAGCGCTATTTCCAGGGGCTGCCCAGCCCTGCCGCAGCGTGCGTGCTGGCCGGGCTGGTGTGGGCACTAAATGAATATCACGTCAAGGGCGTGGACGTGAAGTGGCTGGCATGGGGCCTGACGGTGTTCACGGGGTTTACCATGGTGAGCAACATCAAGTTCTACAGCGGCAAGGACATCAATTTGCGCAAAAGCGTGCCGTTTTCCGCGCTAGTCGGTATCGCGATGGGTTTTGTATTCCTCATCGTTTCCGCCAGTACTCTGCCGGAGATGTTGTTCGCGGTGTTTGTGTTGTACCTGCTGTCGGGTTACGCTTTATGGGCGTGGGAGCACGTTAAAAAGCGCCCTCCCTCGGCCCCACCCGCGCCGCCTGGGTCTTCGGCGTAACCTCCGCAAGGGGCGCACATGTATACGCCTGAGTCCCGCAGAACGCAGTACGGCTGGTGGCTGGCTGCTGCCGCTATTGGCTGCGTGCTGCTGTATCTGTTGAGCCCGATACTGGCGCCGTTCCTCGCCGCTGCGGTGATTGCTTACATTTTTAATCCGTTGGTGACCCGTATGGCCCGGCGCCTGCCGCGCACGCTGGCAGCGAGCATCGCGCTGGCCTCAATCGCCGGCGTGATCCTGGTGATGCTGTTGGTGCTGATGCCGTTGGTCACCAAACAGGTGAAAACCATCGCCACGCAGTTTCCGCAAATCATTGATTGGATCAAGTTGAACCTTGGCCCGCTGGTACAACAGTATTTCGGCCTCGAACTCGACACCGAATTGCTCAAAAACTGGTTGACTACACACATCAAGGAAATCCAGGGTGTTGCGTTGAGTCTGCTGCCGACGCTCAAAAGCGGCGGACTTGCGCTGCTTGAGTTTTTTGCCAATCTGGTGTTGGTGCCGGTGGTGCTGTTTTATTTCATGCGCGATTGGAATGGCTTGATCGCGCGCGTGGCCGAGCTGGTGCCACGCCAGTGGAGCGTGACCGTATCCAGCCTGCTCACCGAGATCGACGACGTACTCGGCGAATTCCTGCGCGGACAACTGCTGGTGATGTTGTTGATGGCGGTGTTCTATGGCGTCGGGCTGTGGCTGGTGGGTCTGGATTACGCGTTGTCGGTCGGGCTGATCGCGGGCTTTCTCACCTTCGTGCCCTATCTCGGTGTGATTATCGGCGTGTTGCTGGCGACCCTCACCGGGCTATTGCAGTTCGGCGACCTCACGCACTTGGTGTGGATCTGGCTGGTATTCGGGCTTGCCAATGTGCTTGAAGGCAATGTGTTCGTGCCGTGGCTGGTGGGCGATCGCATCGGCCTGC
>SYEN01000065.1 GCA_005800795.1 Burkholderiales bacterium
AACGCTTACAAACATGAAGTGTCATGTAGTAAGACATTGATTTTATTAAATTTTTTGGATTATTCAGAACGTTAGCCTGTGATTTTGTATATAAAGGTGTGGTTGGAAAGATGGAACATTAGCCAGTTAGACTAGGTATTGAGGCGCTCCAATGAAAGCCACTAAGAAAATGACTAAGACAGCGACTGCAATTGTTGGTGCATCCGGTGAGCACTACGTTGCCGCATATCTTTCCGGGTTTAACCTTATTGTGGCGATGCCCCGTGCCGGCATTCCAGGGTGCGATATGTTGGTTTCGAGCGAACGAAATGGGCGCGCCATACGTTTGCAAGTGAAAACCGGCACACAAGCGACAAGAAAAGACAGAATTGAAGGTGAAATCTATTTGTGGCCGACTTCCTACGCGGCAATGAGAGGAATGACCAATACCTTTGGTACGCATATGTTTTCCTGAACGGTTGGCCTTTAGAGGAAAAAATTCCCGAGGTGTTTTTCGTGCCGTCAAAGCTCGTTGTGCGTTGCATGAAAGAATGCAGAGAGAATAAAGAAACTTGGCCTTTTTTTGGATGCGCGCGAAAGATGCAGATAGACGCAAAGGGACTGCGGGATTGAAGGCGTTTTTGAATGCGTTGCGCTCGTGAAGAGCCGACAAAATTGCACCAGTTACACCGCCGCAAACCACGGCAAGTAAGGCGAAATATCTTGCGAATCGAGCCTCCTGCCATCCGCCGTTGCAAGCGTCACTAGCCCGTCGTTAAGAATCTAAACAAACGTCCAGCGAGGCTTTAACATGAAAATCCTCGGTTTCGACCACGTCCAACTAGCCATGCCTAAAGGCCGCGAAGCGGAAGCCCGCACCTTCTACGTCAGCCTGCTGGGTCTCACGGAACTGCAAAAACCGCCGGAGCTTGCGGGCCGTGGCGGCGCGTGGTTTCAATGCGGCGCGTTGCAGTTGCATCTGGGTGTTGAAGCCGAGTTCCGCCCTGCGAAAAAAGCACATCCCGCGCTGCGGGTGGAGCGTCTTGAGGATTTACTTGCCAGTCTGCGCGGTGCGGGGTTTCAGGCCGAGGATGACACGTCCGTGGCGGAGATACGGCGTGCGTTCACAGAAGATCCGTTTGGCAATCGCATAGAGCTGGTTGCCGCTTGATGAAGCAGGCTTGCAACCCTCACCAACCCAAGGCGTAAGCCAGCCGTCGCGGATCGGCGCCGCCTTCCAGCACACCCGTTTCAGGATTCACGCGTACCGCGCATACCGCGCCTGCCGCTTCTTCCAGCTCCGGCCACCAGGTCACGTCGTGCCCCATTGACGCCAGCAAGTCACCCGTGGCGCGCGGCACGCGGTTTTCCAGCGTGAGCCGAGCGGGCAAATAAGTGTGCGGTTCGGAGGATGACGGAAAGCTGTAAGTGGCAAAACGCGGCGATTCGATCGCGGCCTGCAGCTCCATGCCGAACACGTGCAGGTTCAAAAACACCTGCAACATGGCCTGCGGCTGCACGTCGTTACCGGGCGAGCCAAAGGGCATGTACGCCCTGCCGTTGCGCAGCGCCAGCGCCGGGCTGCAAGTGAGGCGCGGACGTTTGCCGGGCGCGACGGAAGCCGGCAACTTCGGATCACACCAGGACTGCGAGCCGCGCGACGAAGGACACAAACCAATGCCGGGGATCACCGGCGTTTCAGAAGAAGCGTCGCTGGGGGTGGCGGAAAACGCATTACCGTGGCAGTCGATCACGCTGACGTAGGAAGTGTCAGGCGCCGTGGGTGGATTGCCACTGGCAGCGGGTGGCAGCGTGGTTGCCGGTGAGGCGGTGCCCGCTATGGATCCTGGCTGTGGCATGCCGGATGCGGCCCTTCGCGGATCAATGCGGCTGCGCTGCTGATCCGCGTAACTCGCCGACAGCAGTTGCGGCATCGGCACGCTGACGAAATTCGGATCACCGTAATACGCATGCCGGTCGCCGAAGGCAAGTTTGAGGACTTCTGTTACGGTGTGGATATAGGCTGGCGAGTTGTGGCCCATGCCGCGTAAATCGACGCCCGACAGGATATTCAACGCCTGCGGCAGCACCGGGCCTTGCGACCACGGGCCGCAGGTGTAGAGATCAATGTCTGCAAAGCGTGTGTGCAACGGCGTTTCGAACGACACCAGGTAATCCGCCATGTCCTGCATCGTCACCCAGCCGCCGTTCTCGGCGTGGTATTTCGCAATGGTGGCGGCGATGTCACCACGATAGAACGCATCGCGCGCGGCACGCAAACCGGCAACGCGGCCTTTGCTGGCGTGCGCGGCTTCTTCGTCGGCCATGTATTGCAGGCTCTTGCCCAGATCGCTTTGCACGAAAAGCTCGCCGACGGTGGGCGGCTTGCCTTGTCGCAAAAAAACCCCGGTGGTGGACGGCCAACGCTGGTAAGCAGCGAGATTCTTCTCGATAAAGCCCGCCATCAGCCAGTGCATGGCAAAGCCGTCGCGCGCGAAGCGGATCGCGGCTTGCGACACATCACTAAAGCTCATGGTGCCGTATTTTTCCAGCGCGGTCAGCCAGGCATAGGGTGCTGCGGGAATCACCGTGCGCAAAATACCCGGCGGCATTTTGCCGCCATACTGGTTGATGAACACGTTGATGTCGGCGGCGCGCGGCCACGTGCCAAGGCCGTCGATGTTGATCACCTCGCGCTTGTCCGCCAGATAAATCATCATCGGCGCAACCCCGGCAAAATTCACCAGATCGGTATGCAGCACGCCGAGTGCAATGCCTGCCGCCACACCGGCATCAACGGCGTTGCCGCCCGCCTCAAGAATCATGAAACCCGCGTGCGTGGCCGCGTGATGGCCCGCCGAAATCATGTGGCGTGTACCGGTGAGCGTGGGGCGATAGGCGTGTGTGGCTTGCATGGGTTTCCTGGACAGATGCAATCAATCCATACGGATATTGTACTCGCGCACTGCCTTGTTCCAGTACGTCACGTCCTTGCGCATGGCCTCCAGAAATTGCTCCGGCGTGGTGTTGTTCACCTCGACGCCTATGTCTTCCATGACTTTTTTGGTGTCGGGTGCATTCATCAGGCGGTTCACTTCGCTGTTAAGCCGCGCGGTAATGTCGCGCGGCAACCCCGCCGGGCCAAAGAAGCCAAACCAGATCACGATGTCGTAGCCCGGCAGGGTTTCGGCGATGGCAGGCACTTCGGGAAACAGCGGCACGCGCTGCGCCCGCGTCACCCCCAGCACACGCAAGCGGCCGGCTTTTACATGCGGCAGGGTTTGCGTGGCAGCAGTAAAGATTAGCTGTGCCTGACCGGTCACGGTATCGAGCGTCGCGGGCGCACCGCCTTTGTACGGGATGTGCAGCATTTTCAGTCCGGCCATTTTCTCGAACACTGCAGCGGCCAGGTGGTTGGACGAGCCGCTGCCCGCCGTGGCATACGCAAGCTTGCCGGGGTTCGCTTTGGTAATGGCGATGAACTGCTTCACGTTGTGCGCGGGCACCGAGGGGTGTATCGCCATGGTGGTGACCACGGCGGCGAGATTCGCCACCGGTGTGAAATCGTCGATACCCTTGAACGGCAGGTTGGCATTGAACGCCTGATTCACTACGTGCGTGTTCATCAGGCCTACCAGCAGCGTATAACCATCCGGTCTGGCTTTCGCCACCAGATCAGTGCCGATATTGCCCGCCGCGCCCGCGCGGTTATCGACGATCACCACCTGGCCCAGCGCCGGATGCAGTTTGTTGGCGATGGTACGCGCGAGTATGTCCGCCGTGCCGCCGGGCGGAAAAGGTACGATGATGCGCACGGGCTTGTCGGGATACGCTGAGTGGGCGGCTGTAGCGAGCAACCAAAGCCCCAGAAAGGAGGAAAAATTATTCAATTAAATCAATTGGTTACATTAATCATTGAGAATCAAATTTCCGGGGCCGCAAGCCAGCGTGAAACCAGTTAATCATCGAGTAAATATCGTACACCGGCAGCCCCACAGCCTCGCGCAGCGCTGCCGCGTACGGGGGCATATTCGTGCATTCCAGCACAATCGCGCCGACGTCGGGATGGTGCGCGACCAGCGTTTTCCCGGCATCGACGATATCCTGCCGCGCAGCCGCGATGTCCATGTCGTCCTTCTCGGC
>SYEN01000066.1 GCA_005800795.1 Burkholderiales bacterium
ATTGGTGGTGGCCTCGATTTTTTTGATGGCCTCGCCGTCGGCTTCGGAGAAATTCTCCGCCAGCGCGTCGAGCACTTTAAGCGTCGCCGGCGAAAATGGCGGCACTTCCGATAGTGTCGGTTCCGCGGCGAGCGCCTTCAGCCATTCCACCTCAACCAGTACGCGGTAACGGATGAGCGCCCATTCGCTAAACAAAGGACGCAGCGCCGCAACCTTGGATTGATAACGGCCATCGAGCGGGGACAATGCAGTGAGCGGACTCAGCGGCAGCGTGGGGAGAGGGAGAGAAGTAACCATGGCTACCTTATAGAATTGGCTGTTACTTTAGCATATGCCTTGATTGGCTAAGGGAGCAGAAAGAACCCTGTGCCCACCGCAAGCCTGTTGCTTGACGCACTGGCCTGCGGTTCTGCGTTTGAATGAATTCCGTCGGGTCCGATGTGTAGACCGTGGCGGATGTTGGGGCGCTGAATGTTGTGTTGTCGCGGCGTCTTTTGTGAAGCCGCCACGTTTGCGTAGAACGCGAAAATATCTTCCGTCATTCCGGCGCAAGCGGGAATCCATGCGTGGCGCCAGATGGTACGGTGTCATGGATTACCGCACACGCGGGAATGACTGGGAAAATTTCGGTGTGATACTAGGAATAAAAACATAAATAAAACAGATACTTACGCTACAGATGCCATGCTGTCTCGCGTCTGGCGACGTGGGACAGCAGCCCTTCCGTCAAGCCGCCGCCACTGCCCTAACCGGACTCGCCGATATCAACGAAGTCACCGCCCGCACATCCCCCAATTTCTCAAACCCCTGTATTGCGGCATACAACGGTGCCAGATTCGCGTCGTGGACGATGCCCTGCACACAGCCGTCGAACTTGGCTTTCATGCGTTCGGTCGACAGGGGATTGGCGGACGTGCGGCCGTAGGGTTGGTCGAGTTTTTTGCCAACGACGTGGCCATCGGTGAGTGTGATTTTCACTTCAGCAGCGAAGTGGTTGTCAGCGGGGAATTGTTCGGTGGTGTAGGTGGTAGATTGCACGCGTTTCAGCAGCGACTGGATGCGGGGCTCGTTGTAAGCGCCGCTTTCAAAATGTTTGTCGAGCACGCAGCGGTCGGCGAGCGAGCGCGCCGCCACATACTGCACGCTGAAGCGCGCATCGACATCGCTTTTTGGATCGGGGCGGTTGGTGTGTTCGAGGCGGCGCGGGTGGGTCCAGGTTTGCAGTTGGGCGACCATCTCCGGGCGCAGGTTGTGTTCTTTCGTGAGATCCAGCACGGCATCCACCACCGGATGTGTGCTGCCACAGCAGGTGTATTGCTTGATGGCGATGCCGGGGGTGACGATATCCCACGGTGCGCCCCACGTGGGGAAAACTTTCGAGGTGTCGTAGTTGCCCTCGCCGTTGAACACATTGAGATAGCCCTGCTTGTGCTCGAATGCACCGGGGCTGGCAGTGAAGCCTTCGCGCGCGAGTACGGTGGCGAACACGGCGCTGCGCGAAATGTTACCGACGTGCAGCGGCTTGGTGTCGGTGCCGAAATTGGATTTCACGCCAGCTGCCATCGACGCCGCCATCGCCAGCGCCATTGCGGTTTTTTCTTCAGAGAGGCCGGCAAGATAACACGCTGCTGCCGTGCCGCCGAATATGCCGATGCTCGCGGTTGGGTGCCAGCCCTTGGTGTATTGATGAAAATTCAAACACAGCGAGAGCTTGCATTCGGTTTCAAAGCCGTTAACGTAAGCTGTGATGAACTGTTCGCCGGTGGCGCCTATTTCATCGGCCAGCGCAAACAGCGCCGGCAGCACAGCAGCCGAAGGATGCCCGCCCAGCGTGTTGCTGCAATCGTCGAGATCCAGCGCGTGCGCAGCGGTACCGTTGATTTGGGCGGCGTCGAGCGCGGCTACGCGGCGGTCCTGCCCGAACAGCAGGCTCGGTCCGGATGAGCCAGTAGTTACGCGCGTGACGATTTGCGTGCTCTTGTCGCGGCTGCCCGCGATCATGCAGCCGATGGTGTCGAGCAGACCCACTTTCGCCCAGTGAATGGCTTCCTGCGGCAAATCAACGTAACGGGTTTGCAGAATATGGCGGGCGAGATCGGTGGCGAGTGTCATGGCGATTCCGGTTGGCTGTTCAATGGTTGACGAAGTGGTGGCGAAACGGTTCAGAAATCAGTCGAGTTTCAACCCGGCATCCTTGGTGACTTTGGCGTATTTGACGAGTTCGCGCTTGATGTGCGCGGCAAAATCCTCGGACAGACTGCCGACCGGCTCGGAACCGTCCAGTGCAAAACGCGGGCCGACATCGGGCGCCTTGAGCGAATCGAGCACGGCACGGTTAAGCTTGGCGAGCACGGGTTTGGGCAGTGCCGCTGGGGCGAGCATCCCGTACCAACCGTTGATGTCAAAGCCCGGCAGTGCGGCTTCGGACAGTGTAGGCAGGTCTGGCACGGCGTTGGAGCGCTTCAGGGTGCTCACCGCCAGCCAGCGCAACTTGCCGGCTTTCACATGCGCTTGCGTGCTGATAATGGTGGCAAATTGCGCATGAATTTGCCCGCCGAGCATGTCGGCGATGCCGGGCGCGCCGCCTTTGTAGGGCACGTGGATCCAATTGATTTTCGCCATGGTCGCCATCAGCGAGCCTGACAAATGCGACAGCCCGGCAACGCCCGAAGAGCCATAAGTGTAAAAATTCGGTTTCGCTCGAATCATTTCGATGAAATCGCGTGAGCTCTTGGCGGGGAGGCCGGCGTTGATGGTCAGGCAATACGGCTGCGAGGTCATCTGCGCCACCGGCGTGAAATCACGCTGCACGTCGAACGGCAGTTTTTGCACCACGGCGTTGACAGCCACCGTTGCCGACATCAGCACCACGGTGTGGCCGTCGGGTGCTGCGCGCTGGGTGAGTTCGAGGCCGATGTTGCCGGATGCGCCGGGGCGGTTGTCCACCACCACTTGCTGGCCGAGCAGATCGCTCATTTTTACGGCCACCGCACGCGCCGTGATGTCGCTGCCCGCGCCGGGTTGGAAGGGCACGATGAAGCGTACCGGTCGCGTGGGATAATTTTGGGCGAAAGCGCTGCCGGCCAGCAAAAGCACAGCCGGGATGTAATAATATAAGTATTTGTATTTAAACATAATTTATTGG
Organism: Burkholderiales bacterium; assembly: GCA_005800795.1. Lineage (GTDB taxonomy): Bacteria > Pseudomonadota > Gammaproteobacteria > Burkholderiales > SG8-41 > UBA5216. The sequence continues at coordinate 3,146 of SYEN01000066.1, forward strand.
ATTCCTTGATGCACAATTGCTCGCGTTGCACGAGCACCAAGACGGGAATGCCAGCGAATTATAGCGCTGTGGCGTTGGACGCCAGTTGTGCCTGACGGGGGCGTGCGTCTTAATCATTGGCTGCTTACTGCGTATCATGGCCGCCGGACTAACCGAAAGGAAAACCCATGAAGCGAGCGGACTGGAAGTGGTTGCGAGTAATACCGGCGATGGCCGCGCTGTTAGTGCTTACGCCAAGTGTTGTGATGGCGCAGTCCTACCCGGTCAAGACGGTGCGCATCCTGGTAGGTTTTGTTCCAGGCGGCTCGACGGATCTCGCCGGGCGCTTCATGGCACAAAAAATGAGCGAGCATTTTGGCCAGCAAGTGATCGTCGAGAACCGACCGGGCGCAGGCACGGCCATTGCCAATGAACGTGGCGCGAACGCGCCGCCGGATGGCTACACGCTGCTGTTGATGACGGCCTCGGGCGCAGCGCTGTCCGCGGCGCGCAGCGTTTTGCCCTATGACATCAACCGCGATCTGGTGCCCATCGCGCGCGGTACGGCGACCACGTACGTGGTGATGATTCATCCATCGGTGCCGGTGCGCAGCATCAAGGACCTGATCGCGCTTGCCCGTGCGAGCCCCGGCAAAATGAGTTATGCCTCGGAAGGGGTGGCCGCCTCCGCGCATATCAACGGCGAGTTGTTCAAATCGATGGCCAAGCTCGACATGCTGCATGTGCCGTTCAAGGGGGGCACCGAAAGTTCCACCGCCATTGCCTCGGGCCATGTCGATGTGGGCTTTCCCACCATCACCGCTTCGTTGCCGATGGCCGACATCGGCAAGGTGCGGTTGCTCGCCGTCACCAGCGCCCGCCGCTCGGCGTTGAAACCCGATCTGCCGACGGTGGGTGAGTCAGGTTTGCCCGGCTATGACCGCTCGAGCTGGAACGGGCTGATGGGGCCGGCCGCGATACCGAAAGAAATCGTCGCCCAGGTGCAGGCCGCAATGGAGAAAATCATGGGTCATCCGCAAGCGCGCGAGCAGTTGATGAAAATCGGGCTGGAGCCCAATTACCAGCCGGCAGAAGCCTTTGGCGCCTACTTGCGCAACGAGGTCGCACAGATTGCGCGCCTGATGAAGGCCATTGCGTTTGTGGGCAAGTGACGTGGGGCGCGTTCGCTCGTCTATACTGATGGAATGATCAGCCACCGCGACCATCGCTACGCCAGCCAGTCACCGCTGCTTGAATCCCATCACGCCCGCATCGCCACGCCGTTCGCAGTGCTGGGCACACGCACGGTGGGAGAAAGGATCACAGACATCGAGTATCTGCCGCGCGGTGTGGCCACGCTCGCGCCGTTGACAAAGCTCGCGGAAAAGGCCTGCCGTCAGATTGAGCGCTATCTCGACGATCCGCGCTATCGCTTCAAGCTGCCGTTTGACTATCGCGGCACGGATTTTCAGTGTCGCGTGTGGCGCGAGATTGCAAAAATTTCCCCCGGGAAA
>SYEN01000067.1 GCA_005800795.1 Burkholderiales bacterium
GTTTTGTGTCGTCTATAACCCGCACGCCGCCGCAATCAAGTTTCCGCGTAACCGCGTTCGCTGACCAGAATGTTTTTGCCGACAACTTTGCGCTGCGCCACGCGCTCCAGCGCCACGGTTGCCTGTTCGAATTCAAAACGCTGGCTGATCAGGGGCGTCAACTCGCCGCGGCTCACCTTATCGAGCAACGCTGACATCATCTGCGCCCAGCGCTCGGGATGGCGCTGCGTAAAGCCTCCATAGGGTGCGCCCACCACCGACAGGCCGCCAAAGAGAATCTTGTTGGCTGGTGCCGACGGAATGTGCCCGCCTGCGAATCCCACCACCAGCACGCGCCCATCAATGGCGGTGGAACGCAGCGCGGCGTTGAACACGTCGCCGCCGACGGGATCAAATGACACATCCGCCCCGCGCCCGCCGGTGAGTTCGCGTATGCGTTCGGCCAGCGGTTCAGTGTTGGTGTTGACTACAAAGTCCGCGCCTTCGGCTTTGACCATTCGCAGTTTCTCGCCGTCACCGCCCGTGGCGATCACCGTGGCGCCCAGCATTTTGCCGAGCTTCACCGCCGCCAGACCCACGCCGCCGGAGGCGCCATGCACGGCCAACACTTCGCCCGGTAAGAGATTCGCGCGATGCTTGAGCGCGTAGTAACTGGTGCCGAAGTTCAACGGAAATCCAGCGATGCCCGTAAGCGGTATGCCCGCGGGCACGTGCACCGCGCGGATGGCTGGCAAGGTGACTTCATCAGCAAAACAGGCACGCACGTCGTTGTTTTGCACCAGCACGCGGTCACCGGCCTTGAAGCGGATAACCCCTTCGCCACAATCCATGACGATACCCGCACCTTCGGTGCCCAGGACAAACGGCGGATCGAGTCTTACCTGATATTTACCGCTGGTCACCAGCAGGTCGCCGAAATTCACACCCCCCGCGAAAATGGCGACGCGGATTTCGCCAGGGCCGGGCGTACGCGAAGGCCAATCCATCACCTTCAGCGACCGCGGCCCGGTCAATGCGGTGCAAATCACTGCTTTCATGCGCCGGCGTCCCACGCGTTCGCAAGGCCCCGTTGCGCGAGTTGGGTCTTTTCCACTTTGTTGGTGCCGGTGCGCGGCAGTGTGTCCACAAACTCGATATAACGCGGCCACATGAATTTCGGCAGCCGCGCCTGCAACCAACCATGCAATTCGACAGGTGCCAGCACCACGCCCGGCTTTAACACCGCGACCAGACGTATATCGTCTTCTCCTGCGCCGGCAGCGTGCGCCAGCACCACGCACTCGGCAATGGCCGGGTGTGCTGCGACACCGCGTTCGACATCGGTGGATGAAACATTCTCGCCGCGCCGCCGGATGCGATCCTTCTTGCGGTCAATGTAAAAATAATTGCCTGCGGCATCCCGCCGGAGCATGTCTCCCGTGTGAAACCACAAATTGCGCCAGGCATCCAGCGTGGCCTGCGGCTTGTTGAGATAACCCTGCATTGCAAGATACGGCTTGCGCGGCCGGCCGACCAATTCGCCGGGTTCGCCGTCGGGCACCGGCACGTCGTGATCGTCGACCAGTGCCAGGTCCCAATCCTCATGCGCGCGTCCGGTGGAGCCCATGGTGCGTTCAGGAAACGGGAAATACAGCAGATAGCTGGTCTCCGTCATGGCAAATGCCTCCAGCGTGCGTACGCCAAAGCGTGCCTCAAATTCAAGATCATGGGCGGCATTGAAAATCGCCCGCACGCGGTGGGCACGGTCAAATGCGCCCGGAGGCTGTGCCTTGAGCAGCGGCACGATGGCGTGAACCACATAGCCGAGAGAGGCGTTGCACTGTGCCGCGCGTTCCCAATAGCGCGAGGCGCTGAAGCGCTCGTCGATCACCGCATGCGCACCCAGCACCAATGCGGGGAGTGCGCACATGCGGCTCGACAAACCGTGAAACAACGGCAGCGGCGAATACAGCACGTCATCGCGCGTCATGCCGGATAGTCGCATAAAGGTGCAAGCCGAGGTAAACGTCAGCGCGTCGGGAAGCATCACGCCTTTGGCCGGGCCGGTGGTGCCAGAGGTGTACGAGATCATTTGAATGCGGCGATAATCGGCGGCGACTTCGGGATCGGCGCCGCCACTCACGGTGAGTTCGTCGAAACGCACAACACGATCACGCTCAAACACCTTATCCGCGTCTCGAGCATCCCCCACCACCGCGAGCCACGGTATCCGCTGTTTGCAGCAGGCACTCAACGTATCGAGTGCGGGCAGCAGCTCATCCTTGACAATCGCTGCTTCGGCCCGGGCATCATCCACCTGCGCTTCGAGCAGCAAACTCTTGAGACTGGTATTCAGCGGCACAATGGCCGCGCCAAGCAGGCTGCATGCATACCATGTAAGAATGAACTCGATGCCGTTGGGCAACAGCAACAGCACGCGGCTGCCATCCGTGATGCCACGTTGTGCGAGGCCGCGCGCGAGATCGCGCGTGCGCTGTTCGGTTTCGCCAAAACTGTAGGTTCTTGTACCAAACGTCAGATACGGACGCTGCGCATCCTCGCGCGCGCGCTGGCGCAAAAAGCGACCGATGTTGCGTTTTGCAAGCGGCAGGTCATACGGCGGCTTGGCGTAGTCTGGCGTGACGGGGTCGGTGCGCATGAAACGGGAACTGCTGGCGGCGGCGTTGTCCACGAAGCGGTTTATCGTCGTATAGTACACGCGTTGAGCAACACACTGCGTGCGAGGATGACCATGAGACGAAACTTACTGTGCGTGTATCTGTGGGCAATGGCGCTCGCACCATCGGTTGCGCTTGCGCAAGCGCCCGGCACATCCAGCACCGCCGGTGCGTATCCCAGCAAGCCCATCCGCCTGCTGATCCCGTTTGCCGCAGGCGGCGGCGCTGATGTGGTGATGCGCCCCTTTGTACAAAAGCTGAGCGACGGGCTCGGCCAATCAATTGTCTACGAAAATCGTGGCGGCGCGGGCGGCGTGCTGGCGGGAGAGACCGTCGCGCGCGCGACGCCCGATGGCTACACCCTGCTGTGCGGCGCGGTGTCGGTGATGACGGTGACCGTGAATCTGATGAAAATGCCTTTCGATCCGGTGCGGGATTTGACGCCAATCACCAAAGTGGCGGATGTGGCGAGCCTGCTGGCTGCACGTCCCGGCTTTACGCCGCGCACGCTGAAAGACATCGTCGAATATGCAAAAGCCTCACCCGGAAAACTGATTTGGGGCCTGTCAGGCATAGGTTCACCGGGGCACCTGTCAATGGAGCGCTTTCGTCTCGATCAAGCCATGAATCTCACGCAGGTGTTCTACAAGGGCGCGGGCCCCGGCGCGGTGGCACTCATGAGCGGCGAGGTCGATATCATGTCAGCGAACCCCGGCGTATTCATGCCGCACATCAAGTCCGGGCGCTTGCGGCCCATCGCCGTATCCGCCGAGAAACGCATTGCCATCATGCCCGATTTGCCGACCTACGGCGAAATGGGATTTCCGGGTTACGCCCACAGCTCGTGGTACGGCCTGGCTGCCCCCGCCGGCACGCCCCCTGCAATCATCCAGCGCCTGTACAGCGAAAGCGCCAGGGTGCTGAAGGATGCGGAGCTGATCGCGCTGTTCGCACGCGACGGCGGCACCCCCGTCGGCAACACGCCCGAGGATTTTGCGCGCTACATCCGCGCCGAAATCTCCGTGTCAGCCCAGATTATCAAGGCGGCAAAAATAAAGATTTGAGCCCGCAACAACCTACAAACCCA
>SYEN01000068.1 GCA_005800795.1 Burkholderiales bacterium
CAAGGTCGGCGACCTCGCGCGTTACGGTCTGGGCTATGAGGAATTGAAGAAATTGAATCCCGGCCTGATTTACTGCTCCATTACCGGCTTCGGCCAGACCGGGCCGTATAAAGACCGCCCCGGTTATGACTTCATGGCACAGGGCATGGGCGGGCTGATGAGCATCACCGGTGAAGCCGACGGCCTGCCGGGCGCCGGGCCGCAGCGCGTGGGCGTTCCGATTATCGACATGACCACCGGCATGTACGCCACCATCGCCATCTGCGCAGCCATTGCGCATCGCGCAGTAAGCGGCAAGGGCCAGTGGATCGATGTGGCTCTGCTCGACACCACGGTGGCCTTCCTCGGCAATCAGGCGATGAATTATTTCGCCACTGGCGTGTCACCCTCGCGCATCGGCAATGCGCACCCGAACATCGTGCCATATCAAACCTTCAACACCGCCGATGGCGCGGTGATCCTTGCTTGCGGCAACGACAATCTGTTCAATAAATTCTGTGAAGCCGCAGGCTGCCCCGATCTGCTGAAAAACCCGATCTTCGCCACCAACGCCGACCGCGTGAAAAACCGCGTCGAAACCACACGCATCCTCAACGAAATTTTCCTCAAACGCTCCACCGCAGAATGGGTGAAACTGCTGGATGACGCCGGAGTGGCCAACGGCCCGATCAACAGTATCGAAGAAGTTTTCAAGGAGCCGCAAGTGATCGCGCGCGGCATGAAAATCGAACTCACGCACGCGGTGGCGGGCAAAGTGCCGCTGGTGGCGAGCCCGATGAAGTTTTCTGCAACGCCGATCAAACACGAAGTTCCACCGCCGATTGTCGGGCAGCATTCCGATGAGATTTTGCGCGGCGTGCTGAAAAAATCCGACGAGCAGATCGCGGCGTTGCGCAAGGGCGGGATCGTTTGACGCCGGCCAGAGCGCAGCTTATTGCGATTAGTCCAATTTGAGATTCGCTGCCTTGATCACCTTCGCCCAGCGCGCAAAATCCGCCGCCAGCACGCTGGCAAACGCCTGTGGGTTGTCGCCGACAATTTCGGAACCGAGCTGATCGAGGCGCTGGCGCACGTCGGGTAGTTGCAGCGTGGCGAGCATTTCTTTGTAGAGCAGATCAATCACCGGTTTGGCTACGCCCTGGGTGGTCAGCACGCCGGCCCATACCGGTACTTCGAGACCCAGAACGCCAGCTTCGCCCAGCGTGGGCGTGCTGCTGAAGCTGGCGACACGTTTGCGTGCGGCCACAGCCAGCACCCGCGCGCGGCCCGCCACGTGCGGGTGTGCGGCAGCAGTGGTGATAAACATGGTTTGCACCTGACCGCTGGATAAATCAACAAACGCGGGCACCGCACCCTTGTACGGCACGTGCGTCATGCTGATCGCGGTCTGCTGCTTGAAGAGCTCCATTGTCAGATGCGAAATGCTGCCGTTGCCGACGGAGGCGTAGTTAAGGCTGCCGGGTTTTGCCTTTGCCAGTGTCAACAATTCCGTCACCGATTTCGCCGGCAACGCATTGGCGGCGATCAGCGCCATCGGCGTATCAACCAGGTGAATCACCGGCGCAAAATCTTTCGTCGGCTGATACGCGAGTTTCGGTTGCAGGCTTTGCGCAATAGTTACCGGCCCGGCGGTGGCCATGAATAGCGTGTAGCCGTCGGGGGCCGCACGCGCGGTGAGTTCCGCAGCGATGAGGCCCGCCGCACCCGTGCGGTTGTCGATCACCACTTGCTGGCCCACGCGCTCGACGACTTTTTGCCCGACCAGCCGCGCGATCACGTCCTGCGAGCCGCCGGGCGTGAACGGCACGATGAAGCGGATGGGTTTGGTGGGGTAGCTGCTGGCTGCCCACCCAGGCAAGGCAGCCGTCAACAAGACGGCATGCATTCCGAAAACAGATAATTTCGTAAGTATTTGATTTTATTGATTATTTCTTGAATTACGGTTTCGTCCACCGGATGCCGGATAACGCACGCTGGCGCCAGCAGGATGCCGCGTTTTTGCGTCTGCGCCACCGCCATGTCGATGTCGAGGTACACCGCGTCGAGATTGCCCTGCGTGATGTGTGTGCGTTGCAGGCCGCCAACGATGGCGCGCGTGCCACCGCGCGAGCGATAGTCGCCAATCGCAGGCGGTGTTTCGCCGATGTGCCAATTGAGCGCATCTACCGGGTAATCCTTCAGCGCGTCGAACAGCACGTCGTCGCCATGCATGTGCAGCACATTGAACCAGCCGCCCGCCTCGCGCGCGGCTTTGAGCACGCGGTGATCGAAGGCTTCGGCGATGCGTTTATAGGTGGCCGCGTCGAACATCTGTGATGTGGCATCTTGCGTGGCGAAAAAAATCCCCGCGCAGCCGCGGCGGATCGTCTCGCGCGTGAAAGCGCAAGTGACTTGGGTGATGATTTCCAGCCCGGCCATCACTGCATCCGGGTGGCTCGTGAGATACGCACGATGCGCGCCGTTGGATAACTTGTTCGCTATCGTCAACGGCGAAAACACGGTTGACAACACCGGTGTGTCAGCGCCCATGCGCTGCGTCAGTTGTACGAGGTGGTGCAACTCGCGCCCCATCGCACCTTGTTCCGGATTGAGCACCGCCAATTTAGCCCAATCGGCGGGCGAGCTTACGGCGGGCCGCGTCACCTTGCCCGCACCGCCGGCCGCAATTTCGCTGAAGTCGATTTCGCAGCCCCAATCTTCCACGCAATAAAAGCCGTTGGGCATCGATTTGACGAAATCCAGATCCAGCCGCTGTGCGAATGCCGCTGTGGCTTCGGCCAGTTTGTCTGGATCAAGGTCGATGTCGGGCAGGTGCGTCCAGAAGCTATAGGGCAGCCGGTCGGTGGCCTCGTTGCGCAGTGCGGTGCAAATACGTTCGATTTTGGTCATGGCAAGGTCTTGAGAATGCGCGGATGGGACAAATTGCGCAGGGACGTGATATCAGTGACGAGCCTTCACGGCGGCCGTCACGGCCTCGTGCTAAGACCGCCCCGCATGGGGGTCAAGGCGCGCAGTTTTGCGTACGGACAGTCGCGCGAGTCCACCATCCTCAACGTGTACGCCATGGTCTGGCGCGGGCCGGTATAATTCTGGCAATGGGGCGTGGCGTTCGCCCGCGCCGTTCAGCACACCGATCAGCACTGTCAATGTTTCCATATTACGGAGAAGCCCATGGGAGATAACACGGAAGGCCGCGTATACGGCTATCTGACGCACGGCGAGGTGCGATTTCTGGATGCCGCGTGTGAGCGGCTGATTCCTGCCGACGATTTGGGGCCAGGCGCCATCGTCGCCGGTGTCAGCGTCTACATCGACCGCCATTTGCAAAGCGAGTGGGGCACGCATGGCCGCAATTACCGCTCCGGCCCGTGGCAGGAAGGTACGCCGCAGCAGGGCTATCAGTCGCGCTTGACGCCGCAGGAAATGTATCGCGCGGCGATCCGCGAGACGGATCTGTATTGCACCGGCAAATATGGTAAGAACTTCGATGCGCTGACCGGCGCGCAGCAAGATGAAGTGCTGACTGCGCTGGAACACGACAAGGTGGATCTGCCGTCGGTATCCAGCCGGGTGTTTTTTGATCTGCTATGGCGCAACACCGAAGAGGGCTTTTTCGCCGATCCGATTTACGGCGGCAATCAGGGCAACGTGGGTTGGAAGCTGCTGGGCTTTCCCGGCGTGTCGTCTATCAATTACCGCGAGCTGCTGGGCAACAAGGACGTTTATCGCGCCGAGCCGGTGAGCATATTGGACATCAAGAACGGCAAAGTGCCGGTTGATGGCCAGGGCTTTCCCAAGCACATTCCGATCAAACCCATCTAATGCCAGTTGCTGAGCATAAATCAAGGCAAGGAAACCAAAAATGACTACTCCCACCAAATTAAAACCGGTCGATGCCGTGGTTGTCGGCAGCGGTGTCGTTGGCTCCATCATCAGCATGGAGCTCGCCAATGCTGGCCTCAAAGTGCTGTGTCTTGAGCGCGGGCGCTCGGCCGAGACGCAAAAAGACTTTGTGATGCCCTACGTGCAGGACGAACTGAAGTTCGACCGCCATAGCGACATTTTTCAGAACCTGTCGCGCGAGACCATCACCTTTCGCAACAACATGAGTGAAACCGCGCTGCCGATGCGCGAGCTGGGTTCGTTCAAGCCGGGCGAGATCGTCGGCGGCACGGCCTTGCACTGGGGCTGCAATGCGCGCCGCCAGTTGCCGTACGATTTTGATATTCGCAGCCGCCTGGAAGGGCGTTTCGGCAAAAAGTATTTCCCCGAAGATTGCACCTCGCAGGACTGGGGCGTCACCTACGAAGACGTCGAGCCGTATTACGACCAGTTTGAATACATTTACGGCGTGGGGGGTGTCGCGGGCAATCTCGAAGGTCAAATCCGTCCCGGCGGCAATCCGCACGAAGGCGCGCGTTCGCGCGAGTATCCGAACCCGCCCACCAAGCGCACGCCGCAGGGCGAGTTGTTCGCCAAGGCCTGCGAGCAACTGGGTTATACCCCGTTCCAGGGCCCGGCCGCGGCGATGACGCGCGACTACATGAACCTCTACAAGAACTTCCTTGGTGAATGCGCGCGCGGCGGCTTTTGCAGCAGCCATGCCTGTTCACAAGGCGCCAAGGCGAACCCGCTGACAGCGGTAATGCCGACGCTGTTGAAACAGCCGACCTTTGAATTGCGGCCGCTGTGTAATGTGATCAAGATATTGACTGACTCCTCGGGCAAGAAGGCTACCGGCGTGATCTACGTCGATGCGCGCGGCCGCCAGTTCGAGCAGCCCGCCGAGATGGTGATCCTGTCGACGTATTGCTTTAACAACACGCGCCTGCTGCTGCTCTCCGGCATCGGCAAG
>SYEN01000009.1 GCA_005800795.1 Burkholderiales bacterium
AAAATATTTGATGACGCTCACGATCTGAAAACCGATGAATTTTATCTTCGATGGATGGGCAATAACGCGGGCCGATGCCTTCGATCACGCCAGTGAACAATGGCGAGCGATCCAACCCTGCGCGGATGATGTCATGCGTGCCGGCATGCGTGTGCGTAATCCAGCAGGGCCGTTGCTGCGGGTGCTGTTCGCGAGCCCCGAGGAATGAAAATACCGGCGCCGGATCATCGCCCGGCTGTTCCGTCATCACCGAAAAATCAATGCTGCGGCCATCAATGCGCGGCGGTGTGCCGGTTTTGAGGCGCCCCACACCGAGCGTGCCGTTGTTTCCACTGCTCCATTCGCGCAGCCGTTGGGCGAGCGTCTGCGCGGGGGGGTCACCGGCGCGGCCAGCCTGATAATTTTGTAGGCCCACATGCACGCGCCCCGCGAGAAACGTCCCCGCTGTCAGCACCACCGCGCGTGCATGAAACTTCACACCGATTTGGGTAATGACGCCGACGACCTGACCGCCCTCGACAATCAGATCATCGACGGCTTGTTGAAAGAGGTTCAGATTCGGATGGTTCTCCAGCCGCCCGCGCATCGCCTTGCGATACAGCACGCGGTCGGCTTGCGCACGCGTGGCGCGCACCGCCGGGCCTTTGCGCGAATTAAGTATGCGGAATTGAATACCCGCTTCGTCGGTGGCCGCTGCCATCGCGCCACCCAGCGCGTCCACCTCTTTGACCAGATGGCCTTTGCCGATGCCGCCTATGGACGGATTGCAAGACATCTGGCCCAGCGTTTCCACGCTGTGCGTGAGCAATAGCGTTTTGCATCCCATGCGCGCAGCCGCCAGCGCGGCCTCGCTGCCTGCGTGGCCGCCGCCGACTACAATTATATCATATAAATCAATGGTTTGCATAGTACTGTGGGGCGCGGCTGGGTACACATTATAGCGAAGTCTACGGTATTTCGATAGCGTTCTTCAGGCGCGCAGCCATGTTTCACGTGGAACATGGCGGGCTGCGCGACAGGATTACTTGCCGATACAAAACCGGGAAAAGATTTCGCCCAGCAAATCGTCCGGGGTCATTTCACCCGTGATCGACATTAGGGCTTCATGCCCGCGGCGCAGTTCTTCGGCAAACAATTCCTGGCGGCTTTGTTCAGCACCGGCACGGTCCAGTGCGGCTTGCGCCGAGCGCAACGCTTCCAAATGCCGCGCGCGTGCCATGAATACCCCCTCTCCGTCACCCCGCCAGCCGATGGCCTCCGCCAACGCGGCGCGCAAATCATCGATGCCGTCGCCGGTTTTTGCGGACAAGTTGATCCCTTCACTGTCGCCCCCGGATGGCCTGCCGGCAAGATCACATTTGTTGAAAACCCGCAGACAGCGCTGGCCTTCGGGCAGCCGCGCGAGAATTTCGCGGTCTTCGCGCGTTTCACCGCGCGTGCCGTCGATGACCAGCACAGCCAGATCGGCTTTTTCGATAGCCGCCCAAGTTCGGGCAATGCCGATTTTTTCCACCGGATCGTCAGAGTCGCGCAACCCCGCGGTATCGATGATGTGCAGCGGTACACCGTCCAGACTAATGCTTTGGCGGATCGCGTCGCGCGTTGTTCCCGGAATTTCCGTGACAATCGCCACTTCCTCTCCCGCAAGCCGGTTCAACAAGCTGGACTTGCCCGCATTGGGCTGACCCGCCAACACCACCAAGGCACCGTCGCGCAACAGGCTGCCCTGCCCGGCAGCGGTCAGTAACGCGGCAAGCTTGCTGTTTAGGCTTGCAAACCTTGAGGATTGCTCGCGACGTGTGCCTGCATCTATATCCTCTTCGGGGAAATCCAGCGTCGCTTCGGTCAGGGCGCGCAGATCGATAAGCGCCTTTGCCACTTCGTGGATGCGCGCTGAAAACTCCCCGTGAATAGACCGCTGCGCGCATCGGGCCGCCTGTTCGGTGGCTGCATCGATAAGATCGGCCACACCTTCTGCCTGTGCCAAATCCATTTTTCCGTTAAGAAAAGCGCGCTGGCTGAACTCTCCAGGCGCTGCCATGCGAGCACCCAGCGCCAGGCAGCGCTTGAGCAAGCGCTGCAGCACAACGGGGCCGCCATGCCCCTGGAGTTCCAGCACGTCCTCCCCGGTATAAGACTGCGGCGCGGGGAAGTAGAGGGCCAGGCCCTGATCGATCACACCACCATCACCATCGTGGAAATTGCGTAGCACAGCCAGACGAGGGGACGGCACAGCACCGCAAAGCCGCTCCACCAGAACCGAAAGATCCTTTCCCGACACCCGCACCACGCCGATGCCCGCCCGTCCAGGCGCCGTGGCGATGGCTGCTATGGTATCGCTGCGGGTCACTGAGGCGCTACCGACCATACGCCAGACGATGTTTCACGTGAAACATGGCCCGGCTCTACTCACGATTTGGCTGGCTTGGCGCTGGCGCCCTCGATCTGATTATTGATATACCACTGCTGCCAGATCGACAGAATATTATTAACCAGCCAGTACAGCACCAGTCCGGCAGGGAAGAAGAAGAAGAAAATGCTGAACGCGATGGGCATGATTTTCATCACCTTGGCCTGTATCGGGTCGGGAGGCTCCGGATTCAGCCTGGTCTGAATAATCATCGAAGCACCCATCAACACCGGCAGGATGTACCACGGGTCTATCGCTGACAGGTCGGTAATCCAGCCGTAGAAAGGCGCATGGCGCAGCTCAACCGCCGCCAAAATTACCCAATAAAGTGCAATAAAAACAGGCATTTGCACCAATATCGGAAGACACCCCGCCATCGGATTGACTTTTTCCTTCTGGTACAGCTCCATCATCGCCTTTTGCATGCGCTGACGGTCGTCGCCGTAACGTTCTTTAAGCTGCTGCATCTTCGGCGCGATAACTTTCATCTTCGCCATGGCCTTGTAGCTGGCGGCCTGCAGCGGATAAAACGCCGCCTTGATCAACACGGTCAGCAAAATAATCGCTATGCCCCAGTTCCCCGACAGGCCGTGCATCCACGTCAGCACCATGAACAGCGGTACAGCGATCACCGTCAAAATACCAAAATCCACCACCAGATCGAGACCCGGCGCCAAACCTTCCAAAGTCTTGGTATCCTGCGGACCGGCGTAAAGCGGCACCGAAAGCGACCCCTTCTGCCCCGGCGCTATCGCCGTGCCGACAACCTTGACGCCAGCCGCATACAAATGGTTATCCACCTTACAGGCATACAGTTCCCGCTGTGTTTTATCCTTCGGCAAAAACGCGCTGACAAAATAATGCTGGATCACCGAGGCCCAGCCCTCGTCCTGCAAATCGCGGGGGTCAGACACCCGGTCCTTGCAAAAAGCCACCTTCTCTTTATCAAGATCATCGAACGCGTATTTTTGAAATTTTTTAGTCTTGCTATAGAGCGCGGGCCCCGTATAGGTTGGCAGCATCGCCGAATCCCCCTCCGGCGGCTTGCGGTCCCGCACCAACTGGAAATACCCAAACGGCTGCAATGGCTTGTCGCTGCCGTTGGTCACTTCGTAAGTCATGTCGATCACATAACTGCCGCGCGTAAAGCGGTACACCTGCTCGACTTTCACGCCATCGGCTTCCGGCGCGGCGAGTCGAACTTCCAGTTGCTTTTCGCCGCTCTTCAAGGCGAACTCGCGGCTGCTCACGGTATACACGGCGTGATGGTTTGGCAAACCCGCTTGCCCGATCAAACCCGATTGCGCGATATAGGTGTTTTCAGAATTGCTCTGAAACAGCACAAATTTCTTGCTTTTGTCGAGCGTGCCTTTGTGCTGCTTGAACTCCAGGCGGCGGATGTCGCCGCCCTTGGTGCTGATTTGTGCCAGCAGCACATCGGTTTCGACTTTGATGATTTCACCACCCGGCGCTATCGCCGCGCTAGGAACGCCTGGCGCAGCCGGCACCGCGGCACCCGCCAGCGCACCAACCGACGGCGCGCTCGGCACGCCCGCACCCTTCTCGCCCTTAACGCCTTCCGTGGCGCCCGGCGTCCCGCCCGGCACCCCTTTGGCCGCCGTTTGCGCTGCTGGCGCCTGAGGTTTTTGATCGCGCTGATAACCTTCGATCAACATGAAGGTGGAAAACACGAACACGAAAAACAGTATGAGCCGCTGGGTATCCATGGTTCACTTCTCAGAAACGACGGTGTGGGCCGCCATGGCAGGCGTTTTGACGCTGGCTTTTTCGCTACCATGCCGCGACTGCAACTTGCTTAGCAGCTGATCCAATTCCAGACGCAAGCTGCGATTACCTGACTTGCGCAAATCGTTCTTCAATTGGACCACTACATCCAGCGCTGGGTAGTCCAGCCGGGCTGCTCTGAATGCCTCTCGTGCGATACGCTTGCCGCGATTGCGGTCTACCGCCCGCCGGGTGGCCTTGCGGCTGGCTATCAACCCCAGACGCGCTTGCGGTAGGCCTGCGATCACCGCCCGCAGCAGAAAGTTCGCCCCGCTGACTCTGCCGGGCCCAGCCAGCACCGCTTTAAATTCAATGGCGCGGGTCAGCTTGCTGGCGTGAATCAGCTGTTTTCTGGACGCCATGGCGAGACCCTTACCGGTACATTGCGAGAAAACCGACGAAATAAAATACTCAATTAAAACAAATACTTAGGCGATTCTCGCCGTGCCGTACGCGACGCTTCGCCGTGTCAAACCGCCAATGAAGCGCGGCCCTTGGCGCGGCGCGAGCGAATTACTGCACGACCGCCTGTAGTTTTCATGCGCGCCCGGAAGCCGTGCGTACGCGCACGCTTGATTTTGGAAGGCTGGTAAGTTCTTTTCATGATGGTATATCCCTATTTAAACCCATTCTATGACGCAGTCCTACGCTACTTACTGGGGACAGACAACCCTGTCTCTCCAGCAGGACTCGCCAAACCGACCCAACGCCTGATAACAACGACCGAACGATACCCGATCGCTGGCCAGTTACTCGTTGCTTTCGGCCCGGAGAAAACCTGTGATTACATCGCGTTTAGGGGTGTTTTGTCAATAAACTCCTCACCTTTTCGCGAGATGACAACGCATTTTGGTACCTATTCCTCGCTGCTCCACCCTTAACCCTACCGAGCCCTAGGCTGGCCTCGGGCTATGGATCGCACACGCTACAGCGACCGCGCGCGCTGCGCTTGTGGATAACTCGCCTCAAATCGCGTAAAATCTCCTCTGATTCTGCGTTTCTGAAAGAACCTGTAATTTGTGTCATTTGGCTGTTTTCCGAGCCTACTTTTCCCTACTTATCCACAGATTGCCAGGGTCTGCCCCTTAGCGCCAAAATCTTGATTACATAGAACCTGTAAATACGCGGCTCTTTGATACCGGCTTCTTCCAGTTTATCGGCCACACCACGCTTCCTGCCCACTGTCTTCCCCAATAAACACCGCTATGACCCCGTTTTGGCAAGTCTGCCTGTCCCAGTTCGAAAAGGAACTGCCCCCACAGCAGTTCATTACCTGGATCAAGCCACTTTCGGTGTTGGCTGGCGGTCCTGCCGGTACGGCTGATGACACCACAATAACCGTCATCGCACCCAACCGCTTTGTATTGCAGTGGATACGCGACAAATTCTACGTGCGCATCGGCCAACTGGCGCTGGCCCACTACGGCCATGCAGTTGCCATCACCCTGCAACTGGCCGAACGCGACACAGCGCCCCCGACACTCGCACCGACCAAACCACTGACCGCAGCCGAACCAGCCAGAACGCCGTCCTACACAGGCGCCACCCCACCTGCCTTGGCCGCCCGCGCCCCGGTGTTACCCCGGGATCTGGCGCGGTTGAATCCCTCGTTCACTTTCGAGTCTTTCGTCACCGGCAAGGCCAATGAACTCGCTCGTGCGGCCTCTACACAAGTTGCAGAAAAAGCCGGCACCGCCTACAACCCACTGTTCATCTACGGCGGCGTCGGCTTGGGCAAAACCCATCTGGTGCACGCCATCGGCAACTATTTTCGCGAACATCATCCGCAAGGCAAAGTGCGCTACATCCATGCGGAACAGTATGTATCCGATGTCGTGCGCGCCTACCAGCATAAAGCCTTTGACGATTTCAAGCGCTATTACCACTCCCTTGACATGCTGCTGATCGACGACATTCAGTTCTTCAGCGGCAAGAATCGCACCCAGGAAGAATTTTTTTACGCTTTCAACGCGCTGATCGAGTCACACAAGCAGGTCGTCATCACCTGTGATACCTATCCCAAAGAAATCGCCGGCATCGAAAACCGGCTGATTTCGCGCTTTGGCTGGGGCCTGACGGTCGCCGTGGAGCCGCCCGAACTCGAAATGCGGGTCGCCATCCTGATCAAAAAAGCCGCCAGTGAAAATGTCAAACTGTCCGAAGATGTGGCTTTTTTCCTCGCCCGCCACATTCAGTCCAATGTGCGCGAACTCGAAGGTGGCCTGAAACGGGTGCTGGCCTATGCGCGTTTCACTGCTCGCGATTTGACGGTAGACCTTTGCCGTGAAGCCCTGCGCGATTTGCTCGCGGTTCAAAATCGCCAGATTTCCATCGAGAATATCCAGAAGACCGTCGCGGATTACTATAAGATCAAGGTATCCGAGATGTATTCCAAGAAACGTTCGCGCGCCATAGCACGCCCCCGGCAAATAGCCATGGCCCTGGCCAAAGAATTAACCCAATTAAGCCTGCCCGATATCGGTGACGCTTTTGGTGGGCGCGATCACACCACTGTTCTACACGCTTGCCGCAAAATCAGCGATCTGAAAACAACCAACGGCGATATCAACCGCGATTTCACATCGTTACTCAAGGTGTTACGTTGTTGACGTTATGCGTAAGTACCACGCGCCTTACACTGTTGATAGTGCCGTGCGTAGAGGGTGTGTAACTTGTGAATAAGCCGCGTTTATTTCTCTTTTCCGGATTCATGCACAATTGTTCCACTTTCAAATGGCGTTTTATACCGGCCTTTCATCGCCACATAATTACTTGATTTAAATTATAAATTTGATTTATCCCCTACTATATCGTTACCTTATTGTTAGTTCTATAGAGATTTAATTCATGAAACTACTACAACTGGATCGTGACGCATTGCTTGCTCCACTGCAGGCCGTTACCGGTATTGTCGAAAAACGGCATACCCTGCCGATACTGTCGAACGTATTGATAGAACGAAAGAACAAGGCATTGAATCTGATCGCGACCGATCTCGAGATTCAAATCACCACAACCAGCGAAGTCAACGATAACCTCAGCGACAGCCAAAACCTCACCGTTTCAGCGCGCAAATTGCAGGACATTCTGCGATCCTTGCCCGATGGTGCAGAAGCGACGCTGGATCTGCAAGCCAACAAAGTGCAGCTCAAAGCCGGCAAAAGCCGGTTCAACCTTCAAACCATGCCAGCGGTTGATTTTCCAAAAATGGCTGAAGCGGGCGAGGTGCTGGCCAAATTTTCCGTGCCACAGAAACTGCTGCAAGATTTGCTCTCGCTAGTGCAATTCGCCATGGCGCAACAGGATATCCGTTACTACCTGAATGGCTTGTTGCTGGTGCTGGAAGGTAACAAAATCAAGGTTGTCGCCACCGATGGCCACCGTCTGAGCTATGCCGATGGCGCCCTTGAACAAAGCCATGATAAACGGGAAGTCATCCTGCCACGTAAGGCCGTTCTGGAACTGTCTCGGCAGTTAAGTTCCGGCGACGCCGAAGTCAGCGTTGAAATCTACGCTTCGCAAGTTCGCTTCCGGTACGGTAACAGCGAACTGGTCACCAAAATCATCGACGGCAAATTCCCCGATTACACCCGCGTCATACCGGTCAACTACAACAACACCATCACCATAAACCGGCAGTCGCTGCAACAGTCGTTGCAGCGGGCGGCGATTTTGTCCAATGAAAAATTCCGCGGCGTGCGCTGGCTGCTGTCGGATGGCAGCCTGCGTATTTCCTGCACCAACACCGAACAGGAAGAAGCGCAGGAAGAGATGGAGGTTACCTACAGCGGCGCGCCCCTAGATGTTGGTTTCAACATCACGTATCTGCTGGACGTGCTGGCGCATGTCAGTACTGAAAACATCGAATGTTCGTTTGGCGATGCCAACAGCAGCATGCTGATCACCGTGCCGGGTCGCGAAGACTTCCGTTACGTTGTTATGCCCATGCGTATATAAAATAGTTAATAAAAACAAATACTTACAATAACCACAATAAAGAAAAGAACAACCGCAATGGCTGAAAGCAAAGACAGTAAAGATCAAAAAGGCGCCAACGACTACGACGAATCCAGCATCAAGATGTT
>SYEN01000069.1 GCA_005800795.1 Burkholderiales bacterium
ATCGTCACCGCCTGCCAGCAATGCCGCCTGGGCCACGTGACTCGTCGCGCCGTTTGCCGCCACCGCTTGCAACAGCGGTGAGCGTGGCAGCGCATCACACTCAATCACGGCGGCTACCTGCGAGCGTTCGCAAATGTGGCCAAGGTCCGCGAGCAATCCATCGGAAATATCGATGGCACTGCGCGCAATACCGCGTAGCGCCGTGCCGAGTGCGACGCGTGGCGTGGGTCTATCCAGCCGTTGCGATGCAATCGTAAGTAATTGTTTTTTAAGGGTTATTTTATTATTTCGCGCAGCCACTCCCAGCGCTGCATCACCCAGTGTACCCGACACCCATATGTCATCTCCCGCACGCGCGCCGTCGCGCCGCAAGGCTTTCGCAGCGGGCACTTCGCCCATGATCTGCACACACAGATTGAGCGGCCCGCGCGTGGTGTCGCCACCAACGAGATCCACGCCGTGCCCGCGCGCAAGCCGCATAAGGCCCCGCGAGAAAGCCGTCAGCCACGCATCGTCTATGCGGGGCAAGGCGAGCGCCAGCGTGGCCCAGCGGGGCGTGGCGCCCATCGCAGCCAGATCGGAAAGATTCACCGCCAGCGTCTTGTGGCCCAGCGCTTCGGGATCGGCGCCTTTGAAAAAGTGGCGGCCTTCGACGAGCATGTCCGCCGATATCGCCAACACGTGCCCGCGCCGGGGTTGGATCAATGCCGCATCGTCGCCGACGCCGAGCAGCGTATGCCGCGTGCGATGCGTGAAATGGCGGGAGATCAGGCTGAATTCAGGGGTCATCGCGCCTGATACAGCCGTGCTATTTTTGTTTTGGCTGCGAGGCCGGCGCCTTGCGCTGCGCTTCGAGCTTGGCCTGATCGGCTGCCCATTTTTTCTTGATCAACACCGGCATCCAGAAATCCAGCGCGGCAAAGCCAAGAAAAAACAGCACAATGATCTGAAATTTATCTTCGGGCACAATACCGCGTGCAAAAAACAGTACATAGCAACCGATCAGCAAATTCACCACACCGGCAGCATAAAAAAGATAAATGCGTTTTCTGACTCTGTCGTCCATGCCTTGCTCCATCTCGAGGTCGTTGCTGTCAACACCGTATTCTATCGAACGGCGCCAGCCTCGCGCGCCGTACGTGCCGCTGCCACCTCGGGCGCCCGCAGGGCTGCTGCCAGCTTGTCGAGCACGCCGTTGACGTACTTGTGGCCCTCGGTGCCGCCAAATGCCTTGGTTAACTCAACCGCTTCGTTGATGACCACGCCATACGGCACTTCCGGGTGGCGCGAAAATTCGCAACCGGCGATCATCAACACGGCGCGTTCCACCGGCGACACCTGCTGCAGCGGACGATCCAGACATGGCGCAAGCACGCGTTCAATGGCGTCAGCGTCATGTATCGCGCCGTCGAGCAGATCGCGAAAGTACAGCGCGTCGCATTTGTCGAAGCCGCGAAACAACACGATGTCCTGCGCGATTTCAGCCGGCGTGTGACGCGCCAACAACCAACGATACAGGCCCTGCAGGGCAAACTCGCGCGAGCGGTAACGAGACGATTTCACGTACAACGCCCCACACAAAAGACCAATCGTAAGTATTTGATTTTATTCACTTTATTTTACGAAGCACATTGACCATCTCCACTGCTGCCAGCGCGCAATCTGCACCCTTTTGCGCCATGCGAGCAAGCGCCTGATCGTCATCCTCGGTGGTCAAAATGCCATTGGCGATAGGCACGCCCGTATCGAGTTGCACACGCATAATGCCCGCGGACGATTCGTTCGACACAATTTCAAAGTGATAGGTCTCGCCGCGAATTACCGCACCCAGCGCGATCAGCGCATCGTAGTCCTCGGAAAGCGCCATGGTCTGCAACACCAGCGGAATCTCCAGTGCGCCAGGCACACTGACCACGGTGATATCGCGTGCGTCGACGCCATAACGCAGCAGCGCTTCGTTGCAACTGGCAAGCAAACCCTCGCCGATGTTCTGGTTAAAGCGGCCCACCACAATGCCAATGTGCAGGCCGGCGCCCGCGTGATTGGGTTCAATAGTATTAAGCGCAACCTGCTGACTCATAAGTGATTCACTTTTTCACGTTTCATGTTTCACGGCCAACAGGCTTACGCCTCACGCACAGGCGGCTGTTCGTAACCCGTCACTTCCAGATCAAAGCCCGCCATGCTCGGCATGCGGCGCGGCAGCGCCATCAGCCGCATTTTTTTCACACCCAGGTCGCGCAGAATCTGCGCGCCGATACCATAGTTGCGTAGGGTGATTTTTTGCGGCGTACGGTCGGCACTGAGCGGCCGCGCGCGTGCGAGCAATTCGTCGGCGGTTTCCTGCCGGTGCAGCAGCAGGAGCACGCCGCAGCCGGATTTCGCAATCGCAGCCAGCGCGTCATTGCAATTCCATGAGTGTGTAGTGCCCCGGGTATCCAGCAAATCAATCACCGACACCGGTTCGTGCACACGCACCAGCGCCTCCTTGGCGGCGTCGATCTTGCCCCGCACCAACGCCAGATGTGTCTCCCGGCCGATGCGATCGCTATAGGCGTAGAGCTGAAATTCGCCATGCACGGTTTCAATACTGCGCTCGGCGGCCCGCACCACCAGCGACTCAGTGCGCCCGCGATGCTGAATGAGATCCGTGATGGTGCCGATTTTCAGGCCATGCTTCTCGGCAAACGGAATCAGGTCCGGCAGCCGTGCCATCTCACCGTCATCCTTGAGAATTTCACAGATCACCGCCGCCGGCTGCAAACCCGCGAGCCGCGCCAGATCACAACCGGCTTCGGTGTGACCCGCGCGCACCAGCACGCCACCTGCCTGTGCCATCAGGGGAAAAATATGGCCCGGCTGTACCAGATCGCGCGAACTCGCGTCGGGCCGTATCGCCGCACGCACGGTGGTTGCGCGATCCGCAGCCGAGATGCCTGTGGTGACACCTTCGGCAGCCTCGATGGAAACGGTAAAGTTGGTGCCCATCGGCGAACGGTTGTTCGATACCATCAACGGCAGATTCAGCTGGCGGCAGCGGTCTTCGGTCAGCGTCAGGCAAATCAGCCCACGACC
>SYEN01000070.1 GCA_005800795.1 Burkholderiales bacterium
GGCGGCGAGCGTTTCAGCGAAATCGTCATCAAGACCAGCGATATCTCGAATGAAGATTTGATCGCGCGCGAAGATGTAGTGGTCACGCTGTCGCACGGCGGCTATATGAAATCTCAGCCGGTGGCGGACTACCGCGCGCAAAAACGCGGCGGGCGCGGCAAGCAGGCGACGACCACCAAGGAAGAGGATTTCATCGACAAGCTGTTTATTGCGAATACACACGATTTCATTTTGTGTTTCTCCAATCGCGGGCGGGTGTATTGGCTCAAAGTGTACGAAGTGCCACAGGGCACACGCGGCTCACGCGGCAGGCCCATCATCAACCTGGTGCCGTTGATGGAGCACGAAAAGATCACGGCTGTGCTGCCGGTGACGGCGTTCGACGACGATCATTTTGTGTTTATGGCGACCTCGAACGGCACGGTGAAGAAAACCGCGCTGTCGGCGTTCTCGCGGCCCATGAACAAGGGCATTATTGCGGTCACGCTGGAGGACGGTGATTTCCTCATCGGCGTGGCGCTGACCGACGGCAAGCAGGACATCATGCTGTTCTCGGACGCCGGCAAGGCCATGCGTTTCCAGGAATCAGAAGTGCGTTCGATGGGCCGCAATGCCGCCGGCGTGCGCGGCATGAAACTTCAGAAGACCCAGAAAGTCATCTCGCTGCTGGCCGTGGGAGAGGAAAAACTCTCGGTGCTGACTGCCACCGAAAACGGCTACGGCAAACGCACACCGATTGCCGAATATACGCGCCACGGTCGCGGCACGCAGGGCATGATCGCCATTCAGTGCAGCGACCGCAACGGCAAGCTATTGGCCGCGCAACTGGTGAGCAAGGAGGACGAAATCATGCTCATCACCACGGGTGGTGTGCTGATTCGCACACGCGTGTCGGAAGTGCGCGAGCAGGGCCGTTCGACGCAGGGCGTGCGCCTCATCAATCTGGATGACAACGAAAAACTCGCCGGGCTGGAGAAAATCGTGGAAACCGATGATGATGAAGACTCGCAAGAAAAGTTGTTTTAAATCAATTATTTAGGTAACTTACTTTAGTAAATTAGATCATTAAGCAAGGCGTAACAGACATCATGGCAAGAGTATTCAATTTCAGTGCCGGCCCGGCCGTGTTGCCGGAAGCGGTGTTAAAGCAGGCGGCGGCCGAGATGCTGGATTTTGGCGGTACCGGCACCTCGGTGATGGAAATGAGCCATCGCGGCAAGGCGTTTATCGGCATCCACGCGCGCGCGGAAGCGGATTTGCGCGAGCTGCTGGCAATTCCGAAAAACTACAAAGTGCTTTTCATGCAGGGCGGCGCGGCGGGCCAGTTCGGCATTATTCCGATGAACATCCTCGGCGACAAAAAAAGTGCCGATTACGTCAATACCGGCCAGTGGTCGAAAAAAGCGATTTCCGAAGCGAAGAAATTCTGCAAGGTAAATGTCGCCGCCAGCAGCGAAGACCAGAACTTTACTTACGCCCCGGCGCAATCGGCGTGGAAGCTCGACCCCGGCGCCGCTTATGTGCATTACACCTCGAATGAAACCATCGGCGGGGTGGAGTTCAACTGGATACCCGACGTAGGTAACGTGCCGCTGGTGGTGGATGCGTCATCGCACATTTTGTCGCGGCCGCTGGATGTGTCGAAGTTTGGCTTGATTTACGCCGGCGCGCAAAAAAATATTGGCCCGGCGGGTTTGACCATCGTCATCGTGCGCGGCGATTTGCTCGGCAAGGCTTCCGCCATCACGCCGGAAGTATTCAACTACAAGGTGCAGGCTGAGGCTGATTCGATGATCAATACGCCGCCGACTTATGCGGTGTATATCGCTGGGCTGGTGTTCGCGTGGCTGACACAGCAGGGCGGTCTGGCGGCGATGGAAAAACTCAACATCGCCAAGTCGAAGCTGCTTTATGACTATCTCGATCAATCGGAGTTTTACCAGTCGCCGGTGGCGACAAGCGACCGCTCGCGCATGAACGTGCCGTTCCGCCTGAAGAGCGAGGCACTCGATGGTGATTTCCTCAAAGGCGCGCAAGCTGCGGGTCTGGTGGAACTCAAGGGCCACCGGTCTGTGGGCGGCATGCGTGCGTCGATTTACAATGCCATGCCGGTTGAGGGTGTGCAGGCGCTGGTGACATATATGCGCGAATTTGAAAAGAAACACGCGTAGAAACCAGCGAAGAAACAAGGATCAACAGTGCCAAATATTCTAACCATCAACGCCATCGCCAAAGTCGGGCTGGAGCGTTTTCCCGCCGTGCAGTATCAGGTCGGGCCGAAAATTGCCGCGCCGGACGCGATTCTGGTGCGCTCGCAAAACCTGCGCGACATGGACATTCCCGCCAGCGTCAAAGCCATTGGCCGAGCGGGTGCGGGGGTGAATAACATTCCCGTCGACAAAATGAGCTTGCGCGGCATGCCGGTGTTCAATGCGCCGGGCGCGAATGCCAACGCGGTGAAAGAGCTGGTGATCGCGGCGTTGCTGATTTCATCGCGCAATATCGCACCCGCGCTGACGTTTGTGGCGGGGCTCACAGGCGATGACAAAGCGCTGCACAAGCTGGTCGAAGACGGTAAGAAGGCGTTTTCCGGTTCAGAACTTCCAGGGCGTACGCTGGGTGTGATTGGGCTGGGCAAGATCGGCAGCCTGGTGGCCGACACGGCGATCAAGCTCGGCATGAACGTCATCGGTTACGATCCGCACATCACGATTGAGGCTGCGTGGGGCCTGTCGTCGCTGGTGAAAAAAGCCAACAGTATCGAAGAAGTGCTCAAGGCCAGCGACTACGTGACTCTCCACGTGCCGCTGCTCGCTGCCACGAAAAATCTCATCAATGCGCCTCGCATGGCGCTGATGAAAAAAGGCGCGATTCTGCTCAACTTTGCGCGCGACGGCATTGTCGACGACAACGCGGTGGTCGAGGCGTTGAAGTCTGAACACCTGCGCGGCTATATCTGCGATTTCCCCGCGCAAGTGCTGCAAGGCGTGCCGCGCGTGATTGCCACGCCGCATTTGGGCGCCTCTACCGAGGAAGCCGAGGACAACTGCGCCATCATGGTGGCTGATCAGGTGCGTGATTTTCTTGAGCACGGCAATATCCGCAATGCGGTGAATCTGCCCGATGTGGTGATGCAGCGCGAATCGCTGTACCGGTTGTGCATCGTCAA
>SYEN01000071.1 GCA_005800795.1 Burkholderiales bacterium
GTGTTTTTGCGGGCAGTGGTTTAAACACCGGACGCGGGCGGCGCCATTGGCAACGAAATCGTAGTGCGCGCGCAACCCGACGGTTACACCATCCTCATCGGGGCATCAAGCTATGCTTCAAACGCGGCCCTCTACAAATTGCCCTACGACCCGATCAAGGGTATCACCGCCGTAACTTTGCTCGCACGCGGGCCGTTCATCGTTTCGGTCCACCCTTCGGTTAAAGCCTCCAATTTGAAAGAGTTTCTCGATGTGGCCCGCGCGAAACCCGGCGCGCTGACGTTCGGCTCATCCGGCACCGGCAGCGTGCCGCATTTGGCGACAGAATTATTCCGGCAATTGGCCAAACTGGATTTGATGCACGCGCCGTACAAGGGCGATGCGCCTGCCGTCACGGATTTGCTGGGCGGGCACATCCAGATTTATTTTGGCGGCGCGCTGGTGATGGCCCCACACATCACTGCCGGCAAGCTGCGCGGGCTGGCCGTCACCACTGAAAAACGTTCGGCGGTGATGGGCGACCTGCCGGCACTCGCCGAGATGGTGCCGGGTTATTCTTCGACTACCTGGTTTGGCCTTTGGGTGCCGCAAAACACCCCCAAGGCCATCGTTGACCGTCTCAATCAGGCGGCCGGCCGTGCGCTCAAGCTGCCTGATGTGCAGGAACGCCTGCGCACCAACGCCTACGAACCCGGACACAACTCGCCCGAGGTATTCAACCGCTTCATCGCGGAAGAAATCGCCAAGTATTCGGGGGTGGTGAAGAACGGGAATATCAAGGTAGAGTGAACGTTCTCCCTCCCCTGCGGGGAAAGAGAATGTCCAAATTACTGCTTGAACACCACCGGCGCCAGGGTGTTCTGATCGATCATCACATCAATCAGTGCGGGCTTGCCGCTCGCCAATGCACGCGTGATCGCGCCTTCGAGTTCGCCCGGTTCGGTAACGCGCTCGCCATACGCGCCGAAGACTTTCGCCAGATCGCCAAAGTTGGGGTTCTTGTAATCCACCGCGAAAAAGCGCCCGCCGAAATGTTCGTTCTGGAACGCGCGTTCGTTGCCGAGGCCCTCGTCGTTGAAAATCACGTGCACCACCGCGATGTTCTCGCGAACCGCGGTTTCAAGTTCGCCGATGTTGCACATGATGCCCATGTCGCCAGAGGCGGAGATCACCGGGCGCTCCGGGCACGCGAGCTTGGCGCCCAGCGCTATCGGAAACGAACCGCCCACCGAGGCCCAGTCGTCGATGCACATGAACGTGAACGGCTCGTAGCTCTTGAAGTAGCTGCGCACATGTTTGCCGCCATTGCCGGCATCGACCACGCACACGCCGTTCTTCGGAAGCACTTTGCGGATGCAGTGCGCCACCCATTGTGATTGAATCGGCGTGGTTTCAGAGCGCAGCACGCCATTCAATTCCGCATCAAACTCAGCGCGTGCCTTGGCCACATCCACCCAGGGCTTGCGCGGCGCTGCCTTGCCGCTGCGTTCGATCAACCCCTTGATGAAACTTGCCGACGAGCCGGCGACGCCCAGCTCCACCGGGAACACAATGCCGATCTGGCCGGGCGCCGAAGTGTGATGAATGATTTTCGCGTCCTTGCTGAACACGCCGTATTTGTACATCGTCGAGAACACATCGAAATGCGAACCGACGGCGATGATGACATCAGCCTTGGGCGCATTTTTATTGGCACTGCTGAAGCCATTACGGCCCAGCGGCCCTAGCGTGAGCGGATGCGTGGAGGGGAACCCATCCGGCGAATACTGCAGCACCGCCACCGGGATGCCCGTCGCGGTGGCGAGCTTTTCCATTTCGCCGATGACCTGTTCTTTCATCACGCCGCGGCCCACCACGAACATCGGGTGCTCGGCCTTGCTGATTAATGCCCATGCTGCGTCCAGTTGACCGGGATCACACACTGCGGGCACCGTGGCACGATAAGCGGCAGGGGAGATCGGCTCCGGCTTAACCTGTTGTAGCATGACTTCATTGGGCGCTTCCAGATGCGTCGGGCCTTGCGGCTCAGTCATGGCCACGCGGAATGCCTTACGCACCATTTCCTGAATGCGCTCGGGATACGGAATGCTGTAGGCCCACTTGGTGATCGGCTTCATGAACGGAATCTGATCGAGATCCTGCGTGGCGTCGCGCTCGCGCATATCGCTTTCCTGCACGCCGCAGATGCTGATCAGCGGCACATTGCCCTTGTTGGCGGCGGCAATCGCGGTTACCAGATTGGTGACGCCCGGCCCTTCGGTGGCCGTCACCACCGCTGGCGCATTACGCGCTCGCGCGAAGCCCAGCGCCATAAACGCCGCGCCCTGCTCGTGGCGCGTGAGGATGAAGCGTATCTGTGGCGTCTCGCGCAGTACATCAAGGAAAGCGAGATTTTGCGTGCCGGGAATGCCGAACACGTGATCAATGCCTTCGCGCAGCAACGCATCAACGAGTGCCCGTGAGCCTGTGATGGTGCCACTTTTGTTGTTGTCAGTGCCGTCCATGCTGTCCGTCCCGTAATTAAATTAATCAATTAAAACAGCTACTTATCAAAATAGCCCCATTTACCGCAGATGCTTGTTGAAAAACGCCACGGTGCGCTCCCACGACAGCTTCGCAGCTGCCTCGTCAAAGCGCGGCGTGGTGTCGTTGTGAAACCCGTGCTGCGTGTTCGGATAGCTGAAATGTTCAAAGCGCACGTTATTGGCTTTCATCGCTTCTTCGTACGTGGGATGTCCATCGTTGATACGCTGATCATCGGAGGCGTTATGTATCATGATGGCCGCCTTGATTTTTGGCACATCGCCAGCCGCCGGCTGCACACCGTAGTAGGCCACACCAGCCCCCATGTCGGGAAAGCGCGTGGCAAACAAATTGACTATGCCACCGCCGAAACAAAATCCGACCGAGCCCCACTTGCCGCTGAACTCAGGCCGCGCCTTTAACACCGACACAGCGGTAGCCAAGTCCTCAATGCGCTTTTTGGTGTCCTGCTTGGCAAATAGCGCACGCCCCTTGTCCTCGTCGCCCGGATAACCGCCGACGGGGAACAGGGCATCCGGCGCAAACGCAACGAAATTGAGCGACGCCAGCCGCCGCGCGACATCTTCGATATACGGATTCAGACCGCGGTTTTCGTGGATCACCACCACGCCCGGCAGCTTGCCCCCCGCCTTGGCGGGCTGCACCAGATACCCGCGCATTTTGCCGTGGCCCTGTGGCGAATCGTAGTCAACCCATTCTGTTTTTATGCGCGGATCTTCCTTTTTCACCTGCTGCGCCCAGGCGAAATTGGGGGTCAACGCTTCCAGCATCAACGCTGCAGTAAAGCCGCCGGTGGCAAACTTCGCCGCGCCGTCGAGAAACTCGCGGCGCGTCCGGGTACCGTGCACGTATCCGTCGAACAATCTCAACACCTCGGGGAGAAAATCACTGGCTTTCAAGCGATCCATGTCATGTCTCCTTGGGGCACTATTCGAAATTAAGGGTTTTCACGCAATTGAAATTCATCAAAGTAGGGGACGAACGCGAAAGCTTCCGCCAGCCGCGTGCCGCCGTCAAGCAACTTTGCACATCGTGGCACGGAAGAATCGCGCCACCCGCGCGCGCCACGGGTAAAATATCCGGAACGGGTTGCCTAACCGGCTCACGGGAGCAGAAACACATGAAATCAACGCATCTCATACGAATTCTGCTTGTATTTTGCGCCGCTGTGACCATGCCCGCACTAGCGCAACAAAAGGGCACCTCCGGTGGAGGCGAACAGCGCGTGGCGCTGGTCATCGGCAACGGTCAGTACAAGGATTCGCCGCTGCTAAATCCGGTTAACGACGCACGCGCCATCGCCAAGGCGCTGACCGCCTCCGGCTTCAAGGTCACCGTCAGCGAAAACGCCGGTCAGAAGGATATGCAACTCGCCATGCGTGACTTCGGCGATGCGCTGAAGAACGGCGGCGTGGGTCTTTTCTACTACGCGGGGCACGGCATGCAGGTGAAGGGGCGCAATTTTCTGATTCCGGTCGATGCGCAGATACAGCGCGAGGACGAAGTCGCGTACAACAGCGTCGATGCTAGCTAGGTGCTCGACAAGATGGAGGCCGCCAACAACCGGCTCAACATCGTGATCCTCGATGCATGCCGCAATAATCCGTTTGCGCGCAGCTTTCGCTCCGGCGGCGCAGGGCTGGCGCAGATGGATGCGCCCGTCGGCACGCTGATTGCCTTTGCCACGGCGCCGGGCTCGGTGGCGAGCGACGGCGATGGGCAGAACGGCCTTTACACCCAGCACTTGCTGCAATCACTGCAAAAGCCCGGCGCGAAAATCGAGGATGTGTTCAAGAACGTGCGCGCGGCCGTGCGTAAGGATTCGGGCGGCAAGCAGATTCCGTGGGAAAGCACGTCGCTGGAAGGCGATTTCATATTTATACCGATGCCGCCCACGCCGGCTGCGGTTGCCAACGTGGCATCGGCCGCTTCCATGGGAAAAATCGACAGCATTCCATTGCCGCAATTGAAAGTCGGCGACGCTTGGGAATACCAGTATATCGACATGTTGAGCGGTTCGGTGATCGAAAAGTTCACGCGCAGACTGACCAGCGTGACCGCCGATGAATTGCGATTCGGCGGATATGTCACCGACAAAGCATTGCGCTTGATTCGCCACAGCCGTGAGGGCAAGGTCGTCCTGACATGGGCGCCAAAACAACCCCACTACGAGTTTCCAATGCACGTCGGAAAAGCCTGGTCCGCAGTTGGCGTGGTGGACAACGAACGGCTCACGTCCGAACACAATTTCAATTTCAAGGTTTTGCGACAGGAACAAATACTGGTTCCAGCGGGCGTGTTCGATACGCTGCGCGTGGAAGGCACGTCAAAATACAAAACCAAAATGAAAAAGGATGGAGCCAGCGGCGAGGGCAGCTCCACTTATCGCTACTGGTTCAGCCCGGTAACCGGATACTTTGTTGCGTTTGAGTTCGAGGAAACGAACTGGAAAGGCGTGGTTCACAAGAAAGAGCGTACTGAGCTGCTGTCGTACAAACGCGATGTGGCGAAGTAACGCTAAAGGTCAGGTTAAGTGCAATCCCTGACTGCGGCACTACACTTGCGCCGCGACCGCTACCCCCACAATTGTTTCGGCTGCGCCATTTGCTTGGCGTGCGCGACCTTGTTGGCGTCCCACACATGCGCGCGCGCGACTTCCTCCACGATGGCCGTGCCCCAGCCCGGCCGCTTAGGAATAATCATATGGCCGTCGACAATCGCCGGCGCGTGCGTTACCAGTTCATCTTTCCACGGCACATCGTCGATGTCGATTTCCATGATGCGCACATTGTGCAGCGTCGCGCACAGCGCGGCGCTCATGTGCGTTGAGAGATGGCTGTAATGATTGTGCGGGCCGATGTTGTGGCCGAATGTCGCGGCGAGGTCGCCGACTTTTTTGCCCTGCACAATACCGTTCCAAGGCACATCGATCATAAACATATCCGCCGCGTGCTTCTGGAAAAACGGCAGATACTCTTTCATATGGATCAGCGTTTCACCGGTGCAAATGCGCGTACAGGTCGATTGTTTCACTTGCAGCAGGGCATCTGCATCGTGGGTGTCGATTTCCAGCCAGTGCAGGTTGAACGGCTCAAGCGCCTTGGCTATGCGCGCACAGGCTTCAGGCTTGAAGTGCCAGTTCAGATCAAGGTTGATGTCAAAATCTGGCCCTACCGCGTCGCGCAGCGTGCCGATGTGCGTGACCAGGTGATCAATCAGCGCGTTGGGCGCCCATTCGTCGTTCGGCCCCATCTGTAAACCGAAACCGCCAAAGCCGCTCATCCACGTGCCGTTCTGTCCCGGCATCACGATGTTGGTTTTGAGCGCGGTGAAGCCGCGCGCGACCACTTCCTTGCCCAGCGCGTAAACGTCCGCCCAACTGTTGATCGGTGGCGCGCCCACCATGTCGTGATGGCGCACGCGCGTGGTGCCGCAGTGCGACCAGTACAGCCGCACCTTGTCGCGCGTCGGCCCGCCCAAGAGTTCTACCACCGAAATATTGCGCGCCTGCGCGGCGATATCCACCAGCGCGCATTCGATACCGGCGATCCCGCGGGCGGTGATGCCGCCGGGGCTGGAGCGCGTGATGCGCATCATGTCCATGAAGCGCATCTCGTAAGCGCAGGGGTCTTTGCCCAACAGCAGCGGCGTGAGATCGCGCACCATGCCTTCCACTGCGTTGGTGACGCGGTAATCGGAACACTCACCCCAGCCGGTCAGCCCCGCGTCGGTTTCAACTTTCACATACGTCCACGCGCGCCAGCCGCCATCGACGACGAAGGTTTCCAGCTTGGTGATTTTCATGGTCCTCTCCCCTATAAAACGGACCGCACCAGCCCGCCATCCACGCGTATGGTCGTGCCGGTGATGTAACTCGACTTGCCCGAAGCCAGAAACGCCACCAGATTCGCCAGCTCGCGCGGTTCGCCGATGCGGCCCACGGCGGTTTCCCTGGCGCGTTCTTCGAGCATTTTCTCCAGCGAGATGCCGAGTTCCTTCGCCCGCGCGGTGACGTTGCCGAGCATGCGTTCCGACAGCAGCGAACCGGGTGCAATGTTATTCACCAAAATACCATCGCGGCCGACTTCATCAGCAAGACTTTTCGCCCACGCCACCACGCCCATGCGCGTGGCGCCGGATAGCGCGAGATTCGGTATCGGCTGATACACCGTGCTGGCGAGGATGTTGAGGATGCGACCGCTTTTTTGCTTGCGCATATGCGGCAGCACCTCGCGCGCCATGCGTGCAAAGAAAAACAGCGAACGCTCGACGGCCACCGACCATTGCTCCTCGGTGGCATCAAAAGATTTCGCCAGCGGCGGCCCGCCGGAGTTGCTGACCAGCACGTCGACGCGGCCGAACTTTTCAGCGGCGCTGGCCACCAGCTTTTGGATCACCGCGTTTTTTTCCAGATCACCGGCAAAGGTCATGATCTCGGCCTGCGTTTTGGCGCGTATCGCGGCAGCGGCCTGATCCAGGTCGGCCTGCGTACGGCTGCACATCACCACTTTCATGCCTTCCTCGGCCAGCACTTCCGCGCACGCACGGCCCAGCCCCTTGCTCGCCCCGCCGACAATGGCAACCTTGTTTTTAAGTTCCAGATCCATAAGACGCCCTTTAAGGTAGATTTACTAAGTATTTGATTTAATTGATTATTTTATGCACCATCCGCAACCATGAAACGATGAAACCATGCGCACCATTTCGTCCGTGAGCGCAGACGGGCTGCCCGCCGCCGCCCGTCTGAAAACGATGATGGTATCGCTGTCTGCGTTTGCCACATACAACATTTTGCCTCGGGACTTGCGTTGGGCAGGCAGCCGGCGCAGGCGCACAGGATTGCCGTCATCTACAGCGATCCTGCGAACCTGTCCCGGAAAAACCGCTATCGCAGCACCGCCACCGTCTTGCGCTTGATCAACTCAAAATCAATCTCCGCGCCCAATCCCGGTGCGGTGGGCACATGCACATAGCCTGCGGCGTCAACTTCGATATCCCGCACCAGGCCATACTTTTGTGCAGAGTCTGGCAGAAACACTTCAAAAAATTGCGCATTCGCTATAGCCATCATCACGTGCAGATTCGCAACGTTGTTGAGCGAATTGCCGCCGTGATGAATTTCATAGTTCAGATGAAATGCCTCGGCCAGATGCGTGGTCTTGATCATGGTGGTGATGCCGCCCTTGATTGCCACGTCGCCGCGCAAAAAATCCGTGGCGCTTTGCAGTATCCATTGCGCGTAAGAATCCAGCCCTGCTTGCGGATATTCCGTGGCCATGATCGGCGTGCGCAGCTTTTGCTTTAACTTCACGTAGTTGTAGAGATCCTGATCGGCGAGCGGGTCTTCGTACCAGTAGTAGTTCAGGTCATCCAGCGCGTAGCCCACGCAGCGCTTCTTCATAGTTGTAGCACCAGCCGGGGTCGCACATCAGCGTGTAATCCGCGCCCACTGCATTGCGCACGGCCTCGGCGACTTTGATGTCTTCGCGCCACGATTGCGGCGGATGGATTTTGTATGCAGGCCAGTTCAGCGCCTTGTAATGCGCGGCCTGCTCGGCATAGGCAGCGGCGCTCGGCAACACCTGTGAACTGGCGTAGGCCGGTGCACGATCACGAAACGAGCCGAGCAGTTTGTGGATCGGCAGGTTCGCTGCCTTGCCGGCGATATCCCACAGCGCCACGTCTATGGCGCCCACCGCACGCGTGGTGGTATTGCGTACGCGTTTCCATAGCGCCTGATTGAGCAGCTCGCGATCCAGCGCGTCCTGCCGCATCACCACCGGCTTGAGGTAGCGAATCAGCGCGGGCGCGTCGATATCCGCCGCCTGCCGCGAACTGCCCAGGAACGCGTGACTGGTAAACCCATCGTCTGTCGTGATCGCCAGCAATCCCAGCTGGCTCGATCCGCCGAAGCGCTTGTGTGTTCCGTAGTTGGTTGCGGGAATGTCATCCCACGAAAAGAGGGTGATGCTGAGATCAGTGATATTCATGCGACGTCCCGTTTTGCATATCAACCGCGCGCCACTATTGCAGCGGCACGCCGGCTTCCTTGATAACCTTTGCCCAGCGCGCACTTTCGCTGCGAATGAACTGGGCGAACTCATCGCGGCTGGTGGGCGCCGGTTCGACCACCAGATCGCCGAAGCGCTGCTGCAATTCCGGCGCCCGCAGCACCGCCGTGAAATCGGTGTGTATCTTGTCGAGGATCGGCGCGGGCGTGCCAGTGGGCGCGCACACGCCATACCACGATTGCGCCTCGAAGCCCGGCAGCGCGGTTTCGTTCAGCGTGGGCACATCGGGCATTTGTGTAATGCGCCGGGCACTGGTCACCACCAGCGCGCGCACACGGCCACTCTGGATGGTGGGTATCACCGCCGGCGCTGTTTGCACGCTGGCAGGAATCTGTCCGCCCACGGTATCCGTCAATGCCTGCGGCGCGCCTTTGTAAGCCACATGCACGACATTGATTTTAGCGGTGAGCTTGAGCAGCTCCATCGACAGTTGCGACGATGTACCAGCCGCCGAGGTGCCGTAGCTCAGCCTGCCGGGATGCGCCCGTGCATAGTCGATGAACGCAGCGACCGTACGCACCGGCAGCGACGGATGCACCACCAGCACATTCGGCGTGGTGCCGATACGCGTAATCGCGGCGAAATCACGCGCGGAGTTGTAAGGCACTTTGGCGTACAGCGATTCCGCAATCGCGCTGGAAGCGATATTGCACTGAAACAGCGTGTAGCCATCTGCCGGCGCCTTGGCGGCAAACGCTGCACCGAGCGTGCCGCCCGCGCCGGAACGGTTATCCACGACGACCTGCTGATTCCACACGCGGCCCAGACGTTCAGTGAGCAAACGCGCAACGATGTCGGGCGAAGCCGCTGCCGGAAACGGCACGATGTAGCGCACCGGCTTCGCCGGAAAACTCTGCGCGGCCACGTATAGCGGCGTGACGAGTAGCACGGCCAGCGGCAAAGCGTGCTGTAGCACAATGTTTTTCACGACGGCTTTGCTCTACATGACAAGCTGACGACCGGCAGTCTCGAAGAACCACCGCTCTTGCAGATGGGAAAATTGGAGTGCAGTATAGACTGCTTGGCTGTTTCATCCACTGCCATGACACGCCTCCGAAATATTGTTTTAAATCAAATACTTATAACAAACCCTCCGAGGTCCTATCTTGGCCGCAAGGGTACGCCAGCCTTCAAGGCTGAATGGAAGGAATACGCGGCATGTTCAAATTGCAAGTGCAGGACGACGACAACGATGCACGGGTATGGCGCGACGTCAAAGGCGCCAACGGCGAACTGCTCAATTTCGACAAGGAAGCCGATGCCCGTGCAAAACTCGCCGAACTCTATCCGGTGCTGGTAAAGATGGAGCAATTCGCCGGCCCAAAGCGCACGCGCGTCATCAACATCATTGTCGATGAGGACGACTGACCGAAGAAGAAGTAACGCCTTGCAGAACGGCCGCCTGCCCGGCGACGCCGCACGCGTGGCATCTAGAATTTCCCATCG
This sequence comes from Burkholderiales bacterium, assembly GCA_005800795.1. Lineage (GTDB taxonomy): Bacteria > Pseudomonadota > Gammaproteobacteria > Burkholderiales > SG8-41 > UBA5216. Next base: position 10,062 of record SYEN01000071.1, read on the forward strand.
TGCGAAGAAAACGCAATGGTGCACGGTTTACCCGACCGGTTGCTCCACGCGTGATTTGTGCCACGCTGCACCACGGTGTCGCCGGCCTTGAGGCGGACTTCCTCTTTATCGAGCACCAAAGTAATCTCGCCGTCGAGAATCAGGCAAAAATCCAGTGTGCGGGTTTTCTGCATGTAAGGATGGCGCGCCGTGGGCGAGAAGGTGGATGCGCCGGGCGAACCCATGGCGTTGAAATACGCCTGCACTTCTTTCGCGCCCAACTTATGACTCGCATCCGGTGGAAACGTCACCACGCGGCACACGGAACCGCCGGGCGGCGGCTCGAGCGTATGCGGCGTGTTCAGGGTTTCGGTGACGCCTTCGATGCGCGCCGGGGTGCGGTCCGTCACCCAGATGCGGGTCGATGAAAATCCGGGCCGCGCCGGATCGGTGCGTACGTCGGGCGAAGGACCATCGGCGATGCAGTGGGATTTGGCGTGGATGCCAGGACCATCATCCATGGTGATCAAGCGGCGTACAGGTCTGGTGGGTGTCGTCATTGGTGTGGTCCCGGCTTTTGTCATTATCAATTCCCGTACTTTGCGCCCACCATCACAAACGCCATCAGGCTGCCTTCGTTCGGATTGCACCAACCGTGCCAGTTGCCGAGCTGCACCACCACGTCGCCCGGTTTCATCACATGCAGCCCGTCATCGAGTATCAGCACGCGTTCGCCTTCGAGCACGATGCCGTAGTCAACGGTTTCTGATTTATGGTACGGCGACGAAAACGCATTGGCGCCGCCTTTGTCCCAACAGCCGCCGTCACGCTGGCGCGGCTGGCCGATGGGCACGGCCGTCGGGTCTTGCGCCGGGTCATAGCCTGGTTCTTTCGGTGGAGACTGCACCACGCGCAGATGCCCACCACGTTCCGGCGGCTCAAAATTGAATTTAAGGCGGCCATCGTCGCGCATACCACCGAGCTCGACGGGGCTGGACGGATACACCCACACCTCCGTCATGCACGTGCCGGCCCGTATTGCGCCGGGGTTTACGTTGGGCGCATCGCTGTCGTAGAGCACGTACGATTTGCCGTCAGCATCGTTGCCGGTAACGACCCGGCGGATGGGCTTGATGGGTGGCGCCATGGGGTTCTCCCTTGCATTGTGTTTGCCGACATTATAAGCATCAGCGTCTGCCCGATAGAAGGCTGGAATCGAAACTGGCACAGGATGGCTGGTTGCCAAGCCGAACAGCGGCACGTTACACGCTGTCTGTGAATGTGGAAATCTGTGCTCCACCTGCCCTTTGCCCTTGCTACGTACTACAAACTTCTACTCCGCTCTGATCCCGCTGTCCCGGATCACCTTGCGCCATCGCGGTAACTCGGCCTTTATCAGCGCAGCAAATTCTGCCGCTGTGCCAGCGACCACGTCATTACCATCACTGGTCAGCCGGCTTGTCACTTCCGGCGACCTTGCCGCCTTGACCCAGTAACTGTTGATTGCCGCACCCAGTGCCGGGGGAGTGGATGCTGGCGCCAACACGCCCACCCAAGCGCTGAATTCATAACCGGATACGCCAGCCTCAGACAAGGTCGGCGCCTGCGGCAACAGTGTCGAACGGCGCGTGCTGGTGATACCCAGTGCGCGCAGGCGTCCCGCTCTGATTTGCGGCAGCGCGGCAGCCACCGAGGGCATGGTGATGTCGGTTTCGCCCCCAATCACGGACGCCATTGCCAAACCGCCGCCTTTGTACGGCACATGCGTGAGCTTTGCACCAGAGAGATTATTAAAGAGCTCAATGGCGATATGAAAATTGGTGCCATTGCCACCTGAGGCATAGTTGAGCGCGCCCGGTTTGGCGCGCGCGAGTGCCAGCAAATCCTTGACGGACTGAGCTGGTACGGACGGATGAACCACCAGCACATACGGCGCAGCAGTCAGCAGCGTGATGGGTGTCAGGTCTTTTTCCACGTCGAACGCCATTTTTGCGAACAGACTGGGGTTCACCACCAGCGGCTGTGAATTGGTCAGTAGCGTGTAGCCGTCGCCGGTCGCACGCGCCACCAGTTCGGAGCCGATATTGGTGGATGCACCGGGGCGGTTATCCACCACCAGGCTTTGCCCCATGAGTTCACTTATCCTGGGCGCCATGAGCCGGATGACGACATCAAGGATGCCGCCCGGCGAGGTGGGTACAACAATACGCACGGCACGTGCCGGGTAGTCTCGCGTTTGGGCTTGCGCACCGGCATTGCCAGCAAAGGCAACGCCGCATGCCAGCACAATGGTCACGTTTGAAAGTGGGGACATGCGGCTGATTCTACAGTCGCGGTCAGTAAAAGTAGTGATACGATCACAAAAATACCCTCTGCACATTGCCATGCCGTTTCTCGAACGGGCGAATCAGCCGCGCCTGCATTACGAAATCGACGATTTCACCGACCCGTGGAAGAACGCGCCGTGCATCATGCTTCAGCACGGCTACGCGCGCTCGGCGAAATTCTGGCGCTTTTGCGTGCCTTACCTTAGCCGGTTTTACAAGGTGATCCGCCTGGATTTGCGCGGGCAAGGACAGTCGGCCATCGATTTTGATCTGGACGAGGGCATCAATCTCGATGCGTATTTGCAGGACTTCACCGATTTGCTGGATCACCTGGGTATCGCATCCGCGCATTATTGCGGCGAATCATCCGCGGGCACGCTTGGCATGGCGTTCGCAGCGGAGCACCCGCAACGTGTGCGCACGCTGAGTGTGATTTCGTCGCCTGTGTTCATGACCGAGGAGGACAAACAAAGCTCGCTGCACGGTTATCCCAACCGGGTGGAGGCCTTGCGCAAGATGGGCGGACGGGGCTGGCTTGAGGCATCCAATGCAGGTCGGCGCTTTCCCGCCGACGCTGACCCGGGTATGCTGCAATGGACACTCGACGAAATGGGCCAATCGGACACGGATGTGTTGATTGCCATGTTTAAATTTGTGTCGAACGTGAATGTCACGCCGCTGTTGGCAAAAATCGGCGCGCCGGTGCTGGGTATCTACCCGGCGGGTGGTGTGATTACCAAGGATGAACATCACGCGTTGCTGCAAAAGCATATCAAGAACCTGCGCCTGATACGTGTGCCGACTGGTGCTCACAGCCTGCAGATTGTGCAACCGGCGATGACGGCCAATACGGTGCTCCACTTTATCGCCGCGCACGACGGCATTGCATGTCACGAATCGTAAAAGCAACGCGCATGGATGAATTCGAATTTTTTCTGGAAAAAGCCTGGTCTGACGGCTTGCCCGTGGTGACGCCCACCGAAGCACGCGTCGCGCGCATGCTCACCGGCACGACGCGTGATCCCGATGAGCTGATCGGCAACGTTCCGCCGATGATGGAACCGGCCACTGTGCGGACGGTGGCGATACACGCGCTGATGGCAGGCTGCAAGCCGGAGTACCTGCCGGTGGTTCTGGGTGCGTTAAAGCTGATGCTGCGCGACGAGTTCAACATGAATGGCGTGCAGGGCACCATGAACGGCGCGGCGCCGCTGATGATCGTCAGCGGGCCCTACGCGCAGAAGATCGGCATACAGGGTGGCAACGGCTGCTTTGGCCCCGGCTTTCGTGCCAACGCGTCGATCGGCCGTGCGATCCGGTTGATGATGATGAATCTCGGCGGTGGCATCGCCGGTGTAGCCTCGGCCACGATTTTCGCCACGCCGCTGCGCTACACCGCTTGCATTACCGAAAACATCAAGCGCAGTCCGTGGGAGTCTCTGGCGGTGTCCAAAGGTTACGCTGCCACCGACAACGTCATTACCTGCGCCATGGTTGAAAGCCCGCGCCAGACCTTTGATGACGTCAGTCAGGAAAATGAATTCGAACGGTTGCTCACAGGCATCGCTGATTCGATGGTGGCGATGGGTTCGTGGAACATGCACGCGCGCTCCGACATGGTAGTGGCGATAGGGCCGCAGCATGCAGCGATTTGCGCCAAGTCTGGCATGAGCCGCGCGGACGTGCATGCGTGGCTGGTGCAGAAGGCTGGACGCAAGGTGCGCGATCTTAAAGGTGGCGGTAACTGGCGGCGAGAACGCGCGCTGGCGTTTCCCATCTCGGTAAATCCCGATGACGATGATTGTTTTATTCCGGCGATCAAGGATCCGGCTGATCTGCAACTGATCGTGGCCGGCGGCTGGGGACCTTGCACGGCGATTTGTCATGGATGGAGTGGCGGCAGCAAGGCGGTGCATGGTACCTACGATGCCCCAAAGGAGTCAGCTGATTGAACGCGCTATCCTCGTCAGTCCCGCGCAGGCGGGAATCCATAAAGCAGCATCACGTGCGGAAGGGTTATGGGTTCCCGCCTGCGCAGGAATGACGGAGTAAGCTATAGCGTGTTTTGCATGAAAACGCTGGGCGCAAAACACAAAGTGCCATATTACTTAACTAATTGATTTTATTGAATAATTTATAATGCCCGCTGTAGACGAATTCGAATTCTTTCTGGCAAAAGAATGGTCGGATGGGCTGCCGGTGGTCACGCCGACGGAGGCACGCGTCGCGCGCATGCTCACCGGAACTACGCACAGTGCTGATGAACTGATAGGCCTCATTCCTCCTGCGATGGAACCCGCTACCGTGCGCACGGTGGCCACGCATGCCGTGATGGCAGGGTGCAAGCCGGAGTATTTGCCGGTAGTGTTGGGCGGCATTGGACTCATGCTGCGTGAAGCATTCAATTTGAACGGCGTACAAGGCACCATGCATGGTGTGGCGCCCCTGATGATCGTCAATGGCCCCTACGCCCAAAAAATCGGTATCAACGGCAGCAACGGCTGCTTCGGTCCAGGCTTTCGTGCCAATGCCACCATCGGCCGGACGATTCGGCTCATGCTGCTGAATCTCGGCGGCGGCATCGCTGGTTTGGCCTCAGCCACGGTGTTTGCAACGCCGCTGCGCTACACCGCCTGCATCACGGAAAACACCGGGCGCAGTCCGTGGGAAACCATCGCCGCCGCTCGCGGCCACAAGCCTGACGAGAACACCATCACCTGCGCCATGGTGGAAAGCCCGCGGCTTTGTTACGACGATGCAAGCCAGGACCCTGAGCGCCTGCTGACTGGCTTGGCCGATTCGATGAGCGCCATGTGTTCGTGGAATCAGCACGTACGCTCGGACATGGTGGTGGCGATGGGACCGGAGCACGCCACCATCTGCTCGCGTGCGGGCATGCGGCGTGCCGATGTGCATGCGTGGCTGATTGAAAAAGCCGGCCGCAAAGTGCGTGATCTCAA
>SYEN01000072.1 GCA_005800795.1 Burkholderiales bacterium
GGCGCTGCCGTTTATCGCCTCCGGCAAAGTACGCGCGCTGGCGGTGAGCGGCCTTAACCCCGCGCCAAAGCTGCCCAATGTGCCGACAATGCATGAGGCAGCGCTACCCGGTTACGAAATGTCCGGCTGGTACGGCATTTTCACACCCGCCGGCGCGCCTCAGGAAATCATTTCGCTACTGAACGGCGCACTGGTGAAACAACTCGCCTCACCCTCGATGCGCGACGCGCTGATCGCGGTCAACTCCGAGCCACGCTCCAGCACGCCCGCCGAACTGGCCAAGCACCTGGTGGATGACATCGAGCATTACCGCAAGTTGATCAAGCTGGCGGGAATACAGCCGCAGTAGTGAACGATGCGCCGGTTCGTGAACCGTGGCTGAAAGAACTACTTCGGCTTGAACAAATGCGCAAACGTAAACTCGTCGGTGCGCGGGGTGTAAGCGATGTCACTGCGCATTGCCCAACTCACGATCTGGTGATGCAGCGGAATCACCGGCACGTTCGTCATGGCCGCTGCCATGGCGTCGCGCACCACGGCTTCGCGCGCCTTGGGGTCGGTGGTGGCAAAGGCTTGCGTCAGCAGTTCATCCACTTTGGCGTTTGAGAACTTGCCCCAGTTCCACGAACCCCAGCCGCGCTCCGGGCTGGTGGTGGCGAGCAGCGAGCGTAGCGCCAGATCACCCGCGAACGAGCCCCAGCCCAGCAGCGACACGCTGGTTTCCCCCTTGCGCGCCTTGGGGAAGTACACCGCCAGCGGCAACGCTTCCACTTTGGTCTGAATTCCGATGCGCGTGAACATTTGCGCCACCGCTTGCAGAATCTGTTCGTCGTTGATGTAGCGGTTGTTGGGGCCTGAAAGCGTGATGCCAAAGCCGTTGGGATAGCCTGCCTCGGCGAGCAGTTTTCTCGCGCCATCGGGGTCAAAAGGTTCGATCTTCAACTGGGCGTTGTGGCCGAACACGCCGGGCGAAACGATATTCGCTGCCGGCACGGCGAGCTTTTCCATCACCCGTCCGGTGAGCGCGCTGCGGTTGATCGCCATCGACAGGGCTCGGCGCACGCGCACATCCATAAAGGGATTTTTCGCGAGTGGTTTGCCGGCAGCATCAACCACGTTCAGCGGTGTGTCGCGATATTGGTCAAGGTGCAAAAACAGCGTGCGCCACGAGGTGGTCTGATCAATGCGCAATTTGGGATTTTTGGCGAGGCGCTCGCGGTCTGCCGGCGGCACATGCTCGATCACGTCAAGTTCCCCCGCCAGTAGCGCCGCGGTGCGCACCGGATCCGTAGGCATGATGCGGATGGTGAGTTTTTCCCACGCGGGGCGGCCGCCCCAATAATCGTTGTTGCGCACGTATTCAACGCGGTCGCCGCGCGCGAAGCGCACAAACTTGTACGGGCCGGTGCCGATGGTGGCTTTGCCGGAATCGAAATCCTCGCTGGCGGCGCCGGTGGCGTGCTTTTTCGATACGATCATCACCGAGTTCAGTTCCTCGGCCAGCGCACCATAGGGTGCGCGCGTGACGATGCGGATCGTCAGCTTGTCAACAATGGTCTTGGATTGAATCATCGCGACATATGAGCCGAACCCGCCACCCTTCACCGTGGGTGGGCGGTCGAGTGAAAACACCACATCGTCGGCCGTCAGTTCCGATCCGTCGTGGAACTTCACGCCGGGCCGCAGCTTGAACTCCCAGGTCACCGGGTCCAGCGTGCGCCAAGACACCGCAAGCCCGGGAATGATGCGCGCCTTTTCATCGACGTGGGTCAAGGCGTCGAACACGTGATAACCCACGGCCAGATTGGGTTGTGACGGCAAATGATGCGGATCAACAGTGGTAACGTCCGCGCTCAATCCGATGCGCAGATCGGCCGCCTGCACCAGCAGGCCTGCAAACGCCAACATCACGGAAACCAACACTCTCGTCATCTTCGCTCGCTCTCTTTTACGATGTACGATTCACATTTCACCCTTCACGTTTCACGTTTCACGTGTTACTGCCCTTTGAACTCGTGCGCCAGCGTACGTTCGTCAGTGCGCGCGGCATACGTCACACCCTTGCGCGTGGCCCACAGATTGTGCTGGTGATACAACGGAATTATGCCCAGATCGCCGACGGCGATTTCAGTGGCCTGCTGCAGCAGGCGCTCGCGCTTGGTGTCGTCGACAACCGCCAGTGCCTGCGCCAGCAGGTCGTCCATTTTCGGATTCGAGTAACGCCCGCGATTGGCGGCACCCAGCCCCCTTTGCGTGTTAAAGGTGGCGAGCAGCGCCTTCAACGGCGATGACGCTTCGGCAGTATCAGCACCCCAGCCCACCAGCATCAGGCTGAACTCGAGCTTGCTGGCACGCGTAAAATACACGCTCGACGGCATGGCATCCACGCGCGTGGCGATGCCCGCGCGCGCGAGCAGTTGCGCAATCGCCTGCGCGATCTGTTCGTCATTGACGTACCGATTGTTCGGCGCGTGAAGGGTCAAGCCAAATCCGTCCGGATAACCCGCCTCGGCAAGCAGCTTTTTCGCCCCCTCGACATCATAGGCTTCCGGCTTCAACGCGCTGGTGTAACCGAACAGGCCCTCGGGCATCAATTGCCCGGTGGTGACCGCAGCGCCCTCCATCACGCGTTCAACCAGCGCCTGCCGGTTGATGGCCTTGGATATCGCGCGCCGTACGCGCACATCCTTCAAGGGATTTTTTTCCAGCGGCTTGCCGGCCTTGTCAGTGACAAACGGCGAGCGGTCGCGGTCGCTATCGAGATGCAGATACATCAGCCGGTGCGAGATCGTGCGGTAGAGCGAAAGCTCGCTGCTCTTGGCGATGCGTGCAATGTCTGACGTCGGCACGTTCTCGATGGCGCGAACGTCACCTGCGAGCAGCGCTGCAACACGCGATGGATCGGCGGAAATCATGCGCAGCGTCACTTTGTCCCACGCGGGTTTCGCGCCCCAGTAGCCTTCGTGGCGCACGAGTTCAATGCGATCCCCCTTGGCATAACGCACAAACTTGTAAGGACCGGTACCGATGGCCGCCTTGCCGTTGTTGAAATCTTCGGTTGAAGCACCCGCCGCTGACGCCCCTTTGGCCGCGCGGGCGGACACAATGTAAATCGTGCTCAAGTCGGTGGCCATCAGCGGATACGGGGTGGCGGTTTTGAAGCGAATGGTGTACGGATCGACGACGATTTTCTCGGTAATCTGTTTACTGTAGGTGGCGAACGACGACGGGCTGTTGGGCACCGCAGGCACGCGATCCAGCGTGAATACCACGTCCTGCGCGGTAAAGTCGCTGCCGTCGTGACACTTCAC
>SYEN01000073.1 GCA_005800795.1 Burkholderiales bacterium
CCACCACCCAGCCAAAGCGGTTGGGTTCGTTGGGGTGTTTGCCCGCGTCAAAGCGCTCGTCGAACTCGTCCCAGCGGTAGCCGCGCCCGCGCGGCGGCAGGCCGTTGCGCGCCTGATCCGGTGTGAGCGTGCCGGTGTTGACGAAGTAGCTGTCCCAGTTTTCCTCGCAAGTCAGATACGTGCCCCACGGCGTATAACCATGCGCGCAATTATTAATCGTGCCCAGCACCTCGCGCCCGGACGGGTCGGCGGCGGTGCGCATCTGCGGCGTGCCCGCGGCAGGGCCGGAGATCGTCATCGGTGTACGCGCCGTGATGCGCCGCGCGTAACGCGAGGGGCGTACGACTTCCCACTGGTCACCACGGGCGCGCACCTCGACAATAGTCACACCGTGCGCGTTCTGCGCCTTGCGCACTTTCTCCGCGCTCCAGTTGGCGAAGCCGTCGGTATGCAGCAGGCCGTCATCGGTGTATTCATTATTCAGCGCAATGATGCCGCTGGTCGAACTCTCACTGCCCAGCGGCAGCGAGAAGTAATGCAGGCCATCGTGGTGCATGCCCGCTTGCAGGGCTTGTTCTTCGGCGCTGTTGCTGGCGTCGGGCTTGAATACGGGCGAGCCGGCGGCATGACCGATGGGGTCACCCCATTTCAGAAGTGTATTGACGTTGTAACCGGCCGGCACACGCACGGTGTCGGCGCTCGACAGCGGAACGGCTGAGAAACCCAGCACGCCTTCGCGCTTCAGTCCCGCTGATGCGCAGCCCGCGAGCGACAACGGGAGACTGCTGGCGATGGCGGACGCCACGCCCGCCTTGAGCAGATCGCGGCGCGACAGACGTGTGGTCAGGACATTTTCGAACGTAGGATTGCTTGACGGGTTGAGGGTCTTGCCATCGCTGTAACTGTGACTCATGCGCGCTCCACGTTAAAGGGTTTGCACGCAGGGTAGAGACGGTCTGTTGCGGTTTCGTGACACCCATGACGCCTTGTTCAGAAGCGTTCTCGTAATAAGCGCGTAACCAATTGATAATAAAGCGGTAATGACAGCCCGCTACCCTCCACTCGTCGCTTAAACGGAGGCCACAAAATGTTGCAACAACAATCGGCGGGTTCAGTTCGCAATGCCGCTCTTGATCCTCGTGCGCTGACGCTTTCCCTTGCGCGTGATCAGCACGAGGTCCGCGAAGCGCAACGCTTACGCTACAAGGTGTTTGCCGAGGAAATGGGGGCGCGTCTGAATGGGCGTGCTGCCGGCATTGACAGCGATAGATTCGATCCCTGGTGCGAGCATTTGATCGTGCGTGAATCGGAGAGTGGCCGCGTGGTCGGCACTTATCGCATGCTAAGTGGCGCCAACGCCCAGCGCCTTGGCGGTTTCTATTCGGACGAAGAATTCGATCTCACGCGGCTCGATCATCTGCGCGACCAGATAGTTGAAGTGGGCCGCACCTGCGTGCATCGTGATTTCCGCACTGGCGCGGTCATCTCATTGCTGTGGTCTGGCGTGGCACGCTACATGCACGGAAGCGGCTACCAATACCTGATGGGCTGCGCAAGTGTCAGCATGGCCGATGGCGGCGCCACTGCAGCGAACGTGCACTATGCCCTTCAACGCGCCAGCGCCAGCCCCACTGAGTACCGCGTGTTTCCCCGTCTCGATCTGCCGCTGCGCCGCGCGCGGCCCACGGATCCGGTGACGATCCCGCCGCTGCTCAAGGGCTACATGCGGTTGGGCGCCTACGTCTGCGGTGCGCCAGCGTGGGACCCGTAGTTCAATACCGCAGACTTGTTGCTGTTGTTGCCGATGTCACGGTTGACATCGCGGTATGCGCAACGCTATGCACGCGGTGGTTCCAATTGACAACGACGTTCGTCGACAAAAAACCCTGTGAGGCTCGCCATGTTGATCAGTGATGCCATGCGCCGCTCGAATACGGCTTGCGAGATCGAGTACTTGTTGACCGCGTACATGGAAACCCTGCAGTTCTACGGCGCGGCACAACAACTGCCTCCGGGCGTTGCCAGTCTGCCATTGCGCGGCGCCAGCGACATCAATTCGCGCTACAAGGCATTGCTCGGTTTGGACGCTTGCGGCATGTCTCACGCGCATCGCGACATGCAAGGTGCCATCGCGCGGGAAGCCCGGGAAATTTTCGGCGCGGCGTGCGTGCGGCTACAGGCTTTGCAGATGTTGCCGCCTCTACAGACGCGAAAGCCGATTGCGGATTACGCAGGCAGCCGCTGATTGCGGCTGAATCGCTGAAACCATTGATCTAAAAAATACCAATAAAAACAAATACTTATATTAGAACTTGATTCCACGCGCCTTGGGCGACCGACAGTGTGCGCTCCGGGACCCGCATGCGCACCCGGTTACGGGCACGGTTTGCATTGCCGTTGCGCATGGCTACACTGCATGCTTTTGACATGGCTTCCGTGGAGGCAATATGACTCGCTGCACTAAAAGGGCCTCAATGGCGATCGTGGCCGCCATTGCCGCACTGGCGGCTACGTCGGTGTTGGCGCAAGTTACCGCGTCAGGCACCGCTCAAGCCTGGCCCGCCAAAGCCATCCGCATGATTATTCCGGTGCCACCCGGCGGAACGTCGGACATCCTCGCGCGCATGATCGGACAGAAGCTCACCGAAACCTGGGGCCAGCAGATCATCGTCGAAAGCCGGCCCGGCGCCGGCGGCAATATCGGCGTGGATCTGGTCGTGCGCGCGGCGGCCGACGGCCATACCTTGTGCCTGATGGATGTCGGCAATCTGTCGATCAGTCCCAGTATGTATACCAAGCTGCCGTTTGATATTCTGCGCGACCTCACGCCGGTGACGATGGTGTCGTATTCCACGCATCTGGTGACGGTGCATCCGAGTGTGCCCGCCAGAAATGTTGGCGAGGTCATTGCGCTTGCAAAGAAAAATCCGGGCAAGCTTAATTTTCCAACGGCGCTGGGCAGTGCCGCGCACCTGGCTGGGCTGTTGATGCAGCAGCGCACCGGCGCGCAGTGGGTTTACGTGCCGACCAAGGGCGGCCAAAATTCGATTCTGACGGTGGCCACGGGTGAGGGTGATTTGTTGATCATGGGCATGCTGCAAACCCTGCCGCATGTCAAGGCGGGCCGCTTGAAGCCCATTGCCGTGTCGAGCGACAAGCGCGATCCCGGCATGCCCAATATCGCTACAGTAGCAGAGACGCCGGGACTGGAAGGTTTTTTCACGGGATCGTGGCAGGGCATAATCGGTCCGGCCAAACTATCGGCGGATATCACCAACAAAATTGCCTTGGAAGTGCGCCGGATAACAGCGTTGCCTGACGTGGTGGAAAAGCTGTCTACGCAGGGTACATTGCCGCGGCCACTAACGCCGCAGGAAATGGCCAAATGGCTGGCAACGGAAAAAGATCGCTGGGCGAAGGTTGTGAAGGACAGCGGCTTCAAGATCGAGTAACGACGCATCAATCATAGGGGGCGGCATGGCGCAATGGCAATGGACAAGCGACGGCGTGGCGGCAGCGGGTGTGCGTGAACGCGGCTTTACCGTTGTGCGGCAGGGACAAACCGTTCCCGGCGTATTGTGGCAACCCGCCGCGATCAGCGGGAGATCTCCGCTGGTGTTAATGGGCCATGGTGGAACGGGCCATAAGCGCAATGAACGCATGAACATGCTGGGGCGACTGTTCGCTGGCGACTACGGTTGGTGCGCCGCTGCCATAGACGGCCCGGCACACGGCGAGCGCGGGCCGGCTGACGATCCGGAACGATCAAACTATCGCCTGATGTGGCAGCGCCCGAATATTGTTAAGTCGATGATCGACGACTGGCGTGCCACGCTGGATGGGCTGTGCGGCCTCGAGTCTGTCGATGCCAGCCGGGTGGGTTACTGGGGCGTATCCATGGGCACCATGTTCGGCTTGCCGTATGTGGCGAACGAAAGCCGCGTTCGTGCCGCCGTGCTGGGCAAGGCGGGCATGACGGGCCCCAGTGTCGTACGCAGCGGCATCGATGCGCATTTCCGGCAGCACGCGCAAAACGTGCACGTGCCGGTGTTGTTCACCATGCAGTGGGACGACGAACGCTTTGACCGTACCGGCCAGTTGACGCTATTCGACATGATCGCCGCCAAGGATAAGCGTTTGCACGCTTATCCTGGCGAGCATTCCGGCAACGGCCCGGAGGCCTTCGTGGTGCAGGCGGAGTTTCTCAAGCGCTACTTGTAGGTGGCGCGTGCGTTATTCCCTTTCTACTTCAATAGTAAATTAATTTACCGCACTATCAGGATTGATAGAACGCCGAAATTACTTCAGTAATGAAATGGAATGGGTATTACCCCGTGGCTGCCAGTGCCGCCGGCTCACGCGACAACGCGCCCACCGGTTTGTCGATGCCATACAGCCGCGCGCAATTGTCCCAAAGTATCTTGCGCCGCTGCTCGTTGTTGAGCTGCAAACCGAGAAACTGTTGCATCGATTCCGGGAACGCGCCGTCACCGTGCGGATAGTCGCTCGACACCACGAAATATTCCGCGCCCATTTTGTTGATCACATCGACCGCCGGTTCTTCGTCGACATCCAGCGCGATGTAACACTGGCGCTTGAAATATTCGCTAGGCAGCATGCGTAACGGGCGTTCGCAGCCGGGGCCGAATTTCTCCCAATGGTCGTCCAGCCGCCACAGCCACCAGTGCAGCCAGCCAGCGGTACCTTCCAGAAACGCGCAGCGCAGCTTCGGGTGCCGTTCAAGAATGCCGCCGGTGGCCATGCTTGCGATCGCGCCCATCAGCTCCACCGGGTTGCGTATGGCGTGGGCAATCGGATGAAAGTTCGCGTGGCCGACGTAACGCTGCCCGGCGTCATCCTTGAGCGAGCTGTTGCCGGTCGGGTGAAAGCCGATCGGCACATTGAGCCGTTCGAGTTCATTCCACAACGGTTCACACACGTCATCGTGCAGATGCTGGCCGTTGACCGGATTGGGCGTGCCAATGATCGCGACGGCGCCGAGTTCGGTAATGCAGCGTCGCGTTTCCTCGACGGCGAGGCCGACGTCGTGCATCGCCACCTGTGCGGCGAATTTCAGGCGCTGCGGATCGGTCTTGCAATAATCGTAGGCCCAGTTGTTGTAGGCGCGCGCCAGTGCTGCGGCGTAGTCGGGCGAGAGATTGTCGTGACACAGAATCTGCCGCCCGCGCGTGCCGTACATCACCGCCACGTCAATGCCTTCGATATCCATCGCGGTCAGCGTTGAAGGGGCATCGAAGGCACGCGCCCGTGCCACGTTGAAATGCGGGTGACGCGCGCGGCTTCTGCGCCGCAGTTCGCGGCTGGAAGCCGCCGCGCCCTGTGATTTAACGAACGAGGGAATCGCCAACCCCTGCACTTCCATGCTGCGGATGGTGTCGGCGTTGCCTTTGTCCTCGGCGGTCTTGGTCAATTCCTTTTTCTGTCCGCCAAAAAAGCGCGGCGGATTCGCCTTGTGCGGCCCTTCGAGGTAATTCGCCCAAAGATCATCGGGCTCCATCATGTGCAAGTCGCTGTCCAGGATCAAATAGCCATCACGTGCCATGTTGCTCTCCTTTCCGTTACGGTTGCGTCGGGTGTCGCCGCCAAAAGGTTTTCAGCGGTGTGCGCCTAGTATAGGCTTGTGATGCGGGTTACTGGCGACGTACGTTCATGCGACGCCCGCAAGCGCCAAAAGCACTAGAATTACAGGCGGTTACCAACGAAGCTGGCCAATACATGGACGCTGGCACGAACCTAGGGAGAACAAGCATGAGCAGCAATGCTGACACCATCAAACGCGCCATCGCTGCATCCGGAAAGCTCAAGGAAATTCTGTGTCTGGAGGATTTTGAAGCGCCCGCGCGCGCTTTTTTGCCGCGCCCGATTTTTGGGTTTATTCAAGGTGGCGTGGAAAGCAACTCGTCGCGCGACGGCAACCGCGCGGCGTTCAGTGAATGTGAATTTCTGCCGCGCGTGCTGGTCAACACCCGCGCGCGCAATCAGAAGACCACGCTGTTCGGGCGCACCTACGATCTGCCGTTCGGTTTTCCGCCGATGGGCGGCACGGCGCTTGCGGCGTACGACGGTGACATCGTGCTGGCCAAGGCGGCGGCCGATTTGAATACGGTGATGATCCAAAGCGGCGCCGCGCTGACCACCATGGAGCGCGTGAAAGAAAACGGTCCCACCGCGTGGTTTCAGGCCTATCTGCCGGGTGATCCTTCCATTATCACGCCGGTGGTGGAACGTGCCGCCCGCGCAGGCTTCGAAGTGCTGGCGTTGACGGTGGATGTGCAGGTGTCGTCAAACCGCGAGAACAATGTGCGCACCGGATTCAGTTCGCCATTGAAACCGTCGCCGCGTCTGGCGTGGGATTGCATGCTGCGGCCCGGCTGGACATTCGGCACTTTCGCGCGCACTGTCATGACGCGCGGCATGCCGCATATTGAGAACATGGGCTTCGAGCGCATGCCGGTGCTGGGCAATCTTGAACGGCCTCGTCTGGCGCGCGACGCGCTGTCGTGGGAGCACGTCGAGCTCATGCGCAAGCTGTGGAAAGGCAAGCTGGTGCTAAAGGGCGTGCTGTCGCCGCAAGACGTGCGCATAGCGCGCGAGTGCGGCGTGGATGGCATCATGGTGTCGAACCACGGTGGACGCCAGTTGGATTTTACCGTCGCGCCGCTGCGCATGCTGCCGGCGGTGAAGGCCGAGGCAGGCAACATGACCATCATGCTCGACAGTGGTGTGCGCCGCGGCACGGATGTACTGAAGGCGCTGGCGCTGGGCGCGGATTTTGTATTTGTCGGCCGGCCGTTCTTGTATGCCGCAACCATCGCGGGCGAAGCGGGCGTGCACCATGGGGCCAACCTGCTGCGCGATGAAATCAGCCGCAACATGGCGATGCTCGGCATCAACTCGATGAAGGAAATGACGCGCGATCTGCTGGTGCCTGCGCGCGGGCCGATTTCGTGATGCGCCTGCACTACTATCGCGGCGTTCTGATGCACGATAAGTGCATCGAGAAATATTCACGTAAGTATGTGTTTTAATTGAGTATTTTTTCAACAAGATTCAGGCGAATTTGCAATGAAAATCAGCAAGAGTAGTTGGGTCGCGCTCGGCGCGTGGCTGCTGTTGTCGCTCACACCAGCCGCGTTTGCACAAACGTTCCCGACAAAGCCCATACGCCTGGTGGTCGGCTTTCCGCCTGGCGGCCCGGCGGATTACACCGCGCGCCTGCTGGCCGAGAAGCTGCCTGCGTTGCTGGGCGGTAACGTCATTGTTGAAAACCGCACCGGCGCGAACGCTACCATCGGCGCGGATTTTGTTGCCAAGGCGCCGCCAGACGGGCACACGCTGTTCTTCACCACTTGCGGCGCGATGGCGATCAGCCCGCATGTCGGCCCCAAGCTGCCGTACGATCCGGTGCGCGATTTCACACCGATTGCGCAAGTGGTCACGGCCTACAGCACGATCGCGGTGCATCCGTCATTGCCGGTGAAAAACGCCAAGGAGTTCGCGGCGCTGGCGCGCGCGAGCAAGGGCCAGATCACCATGGCTTCCACCGGCATCGGCAGCATTCCGCATCTGGCGCAGGAGCTGTTCAAGGCCGCTGCAAAAATAGAACTCGTGCATGTGCCGTACAAAGGCGCGGGGCCATTAATAGTTGACGCCATCGGCGGACAGATCAGTTCCTTTGTGCTCGATGTCACGCCGCAGTTGCCGCATCTGAAGGCGGGCAAATTGCGCGCCATCGGTATTGCCGGTGACAAGCGCGTGCCCTTGCTGCCCGATGTGGCGACCATGGCCGAGCAGGGCTTCAAGAACGTTGAAGCGCCGAACTGGTACGCGGTGTTCGCCCCTGCCAAGTTGCCGCGCGCCTTGACCGAACGGCTGAACGACGCTGTGCGCAAGGCCATCGCCATGCCTGATATCCGCGAGCGGCTGATCAGCACCGGCGCCGACCCGGTGCTGTCCACGCCGGAACAACTGGCCGAACTGCTCGCCCGTGATCTTGCCAAGTGGGGCAAGCTGATTCGCGATAACAACATTACCGAGTGAGCGCGCCCATGCCCGCCGTGCAACCTGTAACCGTCCAACTGTCCGCCTGGGCGGCCAACTTCAAACTCGGCGACGCGCCCCCTGAAGTCGTCGAACGCATGAAAGCGCTGGTGCTGGATTTTCTGCGTGTGGTTACCGTTGGCCAGCCCCTGCCGTGGAGCCGCGCGGCGCGCAGCCTCACGCTGCAACTCGGCGGCAAGGCGGAAAGCTCGCTGGTGCTGTGCGGCAGCAAGGTCGATGCCGCGCGTGCCGCGTTTGTCAACGGCGCTTATGCGCATGCGTGTGATCTTGACGACACGCATGTCGGCTCGATGCATCACGCGGGTGCGTCGATTCTGCCGGCGGTGCTGGCGGTGGGCGAGCGCGAGAACAGCAGCGGCCGCGCGTTGCTTGAAGCGGCGATCATTGGTTACGAAGCATCGCTGCGCATCGGCCTCGCCACGCAGCCCGCGTTATTCCAGCGTGGCTTTATGGCCACCCCCACCTGTGGTGCGATGGGCGCTGCGCTTGCTGTGAGTAAGTTATTGAATTTTAAAGAAAAAGACATGGCAGGCGCACTGGGTGCGGCGGGCGCTTACGCGGGCGGGCTGGCGCAGTTTTACCTGTCGGGCGGTGTCACCAAGCGGCTCAACGGTGCGCGCGGTGCAGAGTCCGGCGTGATGGCCGCGCTGCTGACGCAGGCAGGCATCTGGGGGCCGCGCGATATTCTCGAAGGCGAAGCCGGTTTCTTTAAGGCGTTCTCCGGCGATCCCAAGCCAGAAAAAATCACCGGCGATCTGGGCAAGGGCTACCGGCTGATGGAAGTCAGCACCAAGATTCACGCAGGCGCGGGCCGCTTGCAGGCCACGGTCGATGCGGGCCTCGCGCTGGGTTTTGAACACAAGCTCGCGCCCGCGCAAGTCATCGAGTGCGAAGTGGGCATACCCAAGGTGGTGCAAGGGCGCCTCACGCAAAACGATCCACCCGATCTGCAAGCCGCACAACTGTCGATACCCTTTGGTCTGGCGATGGCGTTGTCTCTGGGCCGCACACGGGGCGCGCAGGCTTCGCTGCGCAGCACCGACTACGATGCCGCGTTGAAGGATGCCGAGGTGCGCGCGCTGTCGAATCGCACCCGTTGCGTGCTCGACCCGTGGGTGGAGGCCGGCACCAATACCGAGGAAGTGCCGACGCGGGTAACGCTCAAACTCGCCAGTGGCGCGGCACACGAAATGAAAATCGAACACCCGCGCGGTAGCCCGCACCGGCGCATGGCGTGGGAGGAACTGACTGCATTGTTTTGCGATACGGTGGGCGATGCGTTGCCGCCGGATCTTTCACAAAAAATGCAGACGCTGGTGGCGGGGTTGGATGGCGACAGCAGCGTGCGCGAACTGATGCAAAATTTTGTGGCCACACCAGAATGGCTGGCAAAACCATAACCATGGTTTGGTAGGGCGGGAGGAGCGCAGCGCATCCCGCCACATACGCGGCATGCGACACAAACGGCGGGATACGCTACGCTCCTCCCGCCCTACGAAACTACGATACAAGTTTTTACGGACAGGCAAATGGACAAACAAATCGCAGTTCTCAGCACCGGCGCCATCGGCAGCAGCATAGGCGCCGACCTCACCCACGCGGGTTACAACGTGAGTCTTGTCGATCAATGGCCGGCGCACGTGGAGGCTATGAAAGCCAACGGCCTGCATGTGACCATGCCGGATTCGGAATTGAAGACGCCGGTCACGGCCTACCACTTGTGCGAACTGTCTTCGGCGAGGAAACAGTTCGACATTGTCTTTCTCGCGGCCAAGTCACACGATACGCGCTGGCTGTGCGAATTCATCAAGCCGTATCTCAAGGAAGATGGCGTGATCGTCGGCACGCAAAACGGCATGAACAACGCCGACATCGTCGACATCATCGGCAAGCCGCGCGTGCTGGGCTGCGTGCTGGAACTTTCTGCCGAAGTGTTCACACCGGGCAAGGTGCAACGCAATACTGACAATGCGCACACGTGGATCGGCCTCGGTGAGTTTGACGGCACGGTGACCCCTCGCCTGACCGAGGTCGAGCGCATCCTGAAGCATGTCGCCAAGATCGGCATCACCGACAACATCGAGGGCGCCAAGTGGACCAAGCTCGTCAACAGCTCAATGATTCTCGCGCCGTTCGGCGCACTCGGGCTGCAATCGTGGCAGGCCGTGGAGATACCCGAGGTCGTCAGTCTGTGCGCGCGGCTTGCCAGCGAGACCATGCGCGTGGGCGCGGCACATGGCTATCAGCTCGATGCGATTTTCGGTTTGAGTCCCGAGGAATTCATGGGGCCGGAAGAAAAAATCATCGACAAGCTGCTTTACACCATCCTGGGTCACATGGGCAAAAAGGGTTCTCGCACCGCGCGTGGCGTGGTGTTTCAGGATTTGCTCAAGGGGCGCCGCACCGAGACGGATTTCCTCAATGGCCACATCGCGCGCAAGGGCCGTGAGAAGGGCATCCCCACGCCGGCCAACGATGCGATTGTGGAGCTGGTAAAGCGGCTGGAGCGCGGTGAGGGCAAGCCGGATAAATCGAACGTGGCGATCATTGAAGACATCATGGGTCGAGGGAAAAGATGAATTTCGAAGTCGTTGGAGTCCATTGAGCATGAAAGACGTGCATAACCAATCCCGTCGCTCCCGCGAAGGCGGGAGCCCATGCGGTGTTGGCGATGTCGCGTGTGTTATGGGTTCCCGCCTTCGCGGGAACGACGGGGAAAATTTTCGATTCAACCCGCCTATCGTTGGGTTGCATAGAGCATTTTTCGCTGGCGTGTTTGGCACCGTGGTGTTGTCGGCGATAACTCATGTCGACGCTGCCGACACCTACCCCACGCGCCCGCTGCGCCTCATCGTGCCTTACTTCACCGGCGGCACGCCGGACTTGCAGGGCCGCGCGCTGGCCGAACATCTGCGCACGCGACTGGCACAGCCGGTGGTGGTGGATAACCGGCCCGGGGCGAATGGCAGCATCGGCGTGGGCCTCGTGGCGCGTGCGCCCGCCGATGGCCACACGCTGTTGATCGCACCGGTGGGGCCGTGGGTGGTGAATGCGTATCTGTATAAATTGCCGTACGACTTGCGCGCCGATTTGGCGCCGGTGATTCAGGTGTCGTCGGTGCCGGCGATCCTCGCGGTGCATCCGGGCGTGCCCTCACACAGCGTGAAGGATTTGATTGCCGTGGCGAAACAAAAACCCGGCGAACTGTTTTACGCCTCGGCGGGCATCGGCGGTTTCGGCCACACCTCGGGCGCGCTGTTTTGCGTGATGACCGGTGTCAACATGACGCACGTGCCGCACAAGGGCGCGGTGGGCGTGCTGACGGATCTTGCGGGCGGGCATGTGCAGGTGTCGTTCAACGTATCGTCAAGCACGATTCCGTTTGTGAAAGCCGGTCGCGTGCGCGCACTCGCCACCACCGGCAAGACGCGTTTCGAGCATCTGCCTGACTTGCCCACCGTGGCGGAAACCGTGCCGGGTTATGAGAACCTGACGTGGAACGGCGTTGGCGTGCCGGCGCGCACGCCGGCTGCGGTCATCGAGCGCTTGAACCGCGAACTCGCCGCGAGCCTGCAAACGGCGGAAATGAAAGAGACCGCGCGCATCGAGGCGTACACCATCATCGGCGGCACGCCGGCGCAGTTTGTCGAACATCTGAAAGCCGAGCACGCGAAGTACGCCCGGCTGGTGAAGGACGCGGGCATCAAGGGGGCGGATTAGATGCATGAGCGTGATTTGAGGCATTGGCGATTTGCAACAACCGTGGCGTTATGGGTGTGCGCGTTGGCCCCATTGACGCTTCACGCCCAGACCTATCCATCAAAAACCGTGCGCATCATTGTGCCCTTCACGCCCGGTGGCGGCACCGATTTCATAGCCCGCTTGATCGGTGCAAGGCTGTCGGCCACGTGGGGCCAGCAGTTCGTGGTGGAAAACCGCGTCGGCGCGGGCAGCACGCTGGGCAGTGAGTTCGTGTTGAAGTCACCGCCGGATGGTTATACGCTGTTGCTGACATCGGGCAGTTATACCGCGTCGCCCTCGCTCTACAAATTGCGTTACGACCCGATCAGGGACATGACGCCGATCATTCAGCCCGACGATGGGCCGTTTGTGCTGGCGTTGCATCCGTCGCTGCCGGTACGCAGTGTTGCGCAACTGGTGGCGCTCGCCAAAAAACAGCCGGGGCAAATCAACTACGCCACCAGCGGCCAGGGCAGCATTTCGCATCTGGCGACGGAATTGTTCGCCATGCTGAGCGGCACGCATTTCACCCACGTGCCGTACAAAGGCAACAGCCAATCGATCTCCGACACCATGGCGGGGCAGACGCAAATGCTGCTGGCGGCGATC
>SYEN01000074.1 GCA_005800795.1 Burkholderiales bacterium
CGCGGCGTGTCGAAGTATTATTTCCCGATGTATCTGAAGGAAATCGAATACCGATACAATCACCGCAACGACAACGTTTTTAAGCTTTTCTTGAAACTCTACTTTGGTTACGTTTCGCCCTAATTACCTTTGTTTTTATTGGTATTTTTAAGTGTCCAACGGCCGCCGCCACGAAAGTCGGTTGCTTACTTGCCATGCTCGACCTAAGCGAGCGGTTCGCCGCTTTGGCGTTCCACATCACGCCCCCGGGGCCTCAAGCGCATGACAAGAAGTTGCGCGCGGATATCGAGGTGTTCGCGGCCATCGTCAAGGCAATGGGACGGCAGGTTACCTCGGGCAATACTATTCGGGCTCTATTTTTGCCGCACGTACGATCTCAGCATAGCGCTTGATGTCCGCCCGGAAAATCTTCGCGAATTCAGCCGGAGGATCAGCCTGGGCCTCGAACCCGCCTGCCTGGAAAAACTCGACCAGTTTGGGTTCCTGCATCGCTTTTCTGATCTCCCGGTAGAGCCGCTCCACGACGGGAGACGGCATGCCCGCCGGGCCGAACCACGCATGCCATGCCACGTCATAGTGAAAACCGGGCCCACCCGCTTCAGCGACGGTGGGCACACTCGCCGCGGCTGCCAAGCGCTTGTCACCACTGAATCCGAGCGCCTTTAATTTGCCCGAGGTCACCAGGGGAATCACGGAATTGGGCGTCTGAAACGCAAACTGTACTTCACCACCCAGCACCGCGGCGAGCGCCGGTGCGCTTCCCTTGTACGGTACATGCAGCATCTGCGTGCCGGTTTTCAGTTGCAGCAGCTCGACCGCCAAATGCTGGCCGTTGGCAATGCCCGGCGAGCTGAAGCGCACGGCGCCGGGCTTCTTCTTCGCCAGTTCAATTAAATCCTTGACTGAATTCACCGGCACGGATGGGTGCACAACCAACAGGTAGCCCAGCCCGCGCACAAAATTCGTAATGGGCGTAAAGTCTTTCGCGGTGTCGTACGGCAGCTTTCGATACATGCTGGCATTGATGACAAACGACACCGCGTTATTCAGCAACGTATAGCCGTCGGGGGCGGCCTTCGCCACCGTGTCGGCGGCGACGATACCGTTTGCGCCGGCACGATTGTCGATCACAATCGACTGCCCGACTTGCAAGCCCACCTGCCTGCCCACTACCCGTGCGTAGGCATCAATCGTCCCGCCGGGCGGAAAGGGCACAACCAACCGGATGGGGCGGCTGGGATAACTCGAATGGGTCTGCGCCGAACCTGCATGCATTGCCTGAGCCCACGTCGGCCCGGCGCATGGCAGCAGCGCGAAAAGAAAGCCTCCCAAGCGAACCATATTACGTCTCCGTCCTGTTGCACATTGGTATTGTTGAAATCGTAGATAAGGCGAAGATATCTTAGGGGCAGGCGCGCATATATTCCGCCGTAGATGCGGCACAAATATCAAACAACAAGTATTGGTTTTTATTGATATTTTAAGTTTCCAACGGCAGCCGTATGGCCTGTCCCGTTGCCACCGACCGCTCAATCGCCACTGTGGTTTCCAGATTAACGCGCGCCTGCTGCGGTGTGGTGTGCGAGATGGGTGCGCCGGTCACCAGATGATCGATCCATGAACGTGTTTCGTTGCCTAGCGATCCCCAGAAATTGCCGAGTGCCCAGTCGCCCGCCGAATTGCTGCCGAGAAACGCCATGTTGAGGTTGTGGCCGGGCACGTACGGGTGCGGCACGCCTTTTTCGGTGTAGATGAGGTGATCCTTGTGATCGTCATCGATCAGCATGGTGCCTTCGGTGCCGAGGAGCTCCACGCGATCTGATTGGCCTTGCGTGGGGAAATTTGCGGGCAGCGAATAGCTGATGCCGAAGTTAAGTACCGCACCGTCGGTGAACGTAACGATGGCCCAGGTGGCGTCATGGCAGTTGTAGCCTGCCGCCTTGAAAATGCCGTGCTGCCCTCGCGCGACAACTTCCACCGGGCGGTTGCCTTCGAGAAACCAGCACATCAGATCGACGTAATACGTCAGCACATCAAGCACGGGTGTTGCATGCGGATCGCGCTTTAAAATCTGGAAGGTTTGCGCGCGTGAGTTGTAGACGCGCGCGAGGCCGCTGATGATGGTGCCCAGTCGGCCTTGCACCATCTGCTCCTTGGCCCGCAGAAAACATTCCTTGTAACGGCGGCTGTAGCCGAAGTTGAGTTTGCCGTTGGTTCTGGCGAGCATGTCGAGGATGTCGTCGGCGGTTTGCAGTGTGAGACCGATGGGCTTTTCACACAGCACGGGTTTGCCGGCGAGCAGTGCGCGCTTGATCGGCTCGGCGTGTTCCTGCTCGGGCGTGGAAACAAACACCGCATCGACATCCGGATGATCGATGGCGGCGTTGTTGTCGCCGGTGTGGAAATGCGCGCCGGACAATTTGGCCAGTGCTTCGGCCTTGGCCGGATCGACATCAGAAACCGCAAGAAATTTGACCGACGGGTGCATGCCCGCCAGGCGCGCGCGCAAGGTGCCTATGCGGCCAGAGCCGATGACGGCTATACCCAATCCATTCTTTGCCACGAGAGACCTCTCTAACTAATTGATTTAATTTATTATTTTAAGATGCTTGATTTCTGCCGTACCGCCGCTGCCGCCGTTCGCCTCGTCCAGCATGGTGAAAATCTCGCCGCATTCCCTTGCGATGGCATCGGCAATGTCGTTCAACATTTTCAAACCCTTGGCTGCGGTGGCGTGTTCGGGTGATCCGTACCAGCCGGTCTCTGCAATGGTTTTGATATCGCGCAACACGGGCTGATAACTGCGCGTGCGGCGCAGCTTGTCCCACTTGCGGCCATGCGAGTGGTCGGACGAATAATCGATGCGATCCAGATGCACCAGATCCGGCTGATACGCCAGCACCGCCAGCGCTTCGATTTCGCCGCCGTGGGTCAAGCCGCCGCAATCGTGACCGTAGAGTTCGGCTGCGACATAACACGCTTGAACGACGATCACACTCATGCCGACATCGCGATGCAGCTTTTCCGAGGCGATGGCCAGAGACGGGATGTTACCTTCGTGCCAGTTCAAAATCATCAGCCGCTTGGCGCCATGTTTGGCAGTGGAGGCGCCGGTTTCAACGACCACGCTTTGATAGGTTTCCGGTGACAGCGTGATCGTGCCTTCGAACGGCATGTGCATCGGCGTCACGCCCAACGGGCCGCCGGGCAGCACCAGACCATCCATGCGTTCGGCCACCGCGTGGCTGATGACATTGGCAGCGTAGATGTCAGTGCCGGTGGGCAGATGCGGGCCGTGTTGTTCGACGCTGCCTGCGGGCAGAATCACCAGCGGGTTCTTTTTGAACTGCGCGGCGATTTCCGGCTGTGTGAGGTTGATGAAGTAGCGGGTGGGCAACATGACTTAAACTCCTGCGCGTTTGCGGGTTTCGGCAAGGATATCTGCAACTTTCACGGCTTGCCCGTTCTTTTCTATCGAGCGCAGCGCGGCGTCTACCATCGCCACCGCCACATTGCCGTTGTGCGCCGTCAGTTCGCCCGGCTTGCCGCTGACGCAACAGCCGGCGAACATTTCCAGCTCGGCGCGGAACATGTCGCTTTCGGGAACCTGGATGTCCTCACGTTTGGCCCAGCCGTTTTTGCCGCGCTGAATATAGAGCACCAAATTTTTGTGCAGCAGATGCGGCGTATCCCATGTGCCGAAATCGATTTCGTAATGCATCAGGCCCTTCGCGCCGAACACCCGCACGCTGAAAATGCCAGGTGATGTCCAGCTTGAGCCGACGTATCCCAGTTTGCCATCAGCGAAACGAATCGTGCTCATCGACTGATCGTCCACCTCCGCGCCCACGGGAGAGAGTTTTGACGACATCGATGAAATTTCCGTCACCGGCCCGCCCAGCATATGCAGCACGTCGAATTGATGGATGCACAACTGCGACAGATTGCCGCCCGGCGCACGCGCCTTGTACCAGCGCCACGTCTGCGGCGTGAGCTCGAGCGCGCGTTCATTGGAAAAGTTCGCTTCCATGAACGCCACACGGCCCAGCTCGCCACGGTCGATGTGCTCTTTGATGATGCGGATGCCCGCCATCAGCCGCGCGCTGTGGCCGACGGTGACGGTGATGCCGTATTGCTTTTCCAGCGCTTCGATACGCAATCCGTCTGTCAGCGTTTGCGCGATGGGCTTTTCGGTGTAGACGTGTTTGCCGGCCTTGGCCACCATTTCCGCCAGCGGCCAGTGCTGCTCATTGGGTACGGTGAGCACCACGCCCTTGATTTCCGGGTTCGACAGCAGGGTGGGCATGTCAGGCACGCCCAGCACGCCGAATTCTTTTTGAAATTCGTCGCGCTTGCCCTGGGAGCGGCTGTAGCCCGCGACGATTTGCAACTTGTCGGACTTGCCGGCAACGGCGCGCGTCAGTACCTTGGCCCAGCGGCCAAGTCCAACGATGCCCATTTTGACGGGAGTGGTCATGCAAAGGCCCCTTCGAAAAATCCATTATGAAACGCAGGCCGCATTTAATCACAGACCGTTGCACCACAGTGAGTGCATTGCGCAAAAGGGCGGCGTGCCGGATACTTCGCGCGAATGTCAAAATGGAGAGTAGCGATGAAGGGATTTTGCGCGTGTTTTCGGTTGGGATTTGCCGCTGTTTGTGTCGTCGGAAGTGTCGTGGGTGCTTCGCAAGCGGCTACGCCGCAGGCGTACCCGGAAAAGCCCATACGCCTCATTGTGCCGTTTCCGCCAGGCGGCGGCACCGACATACTGGCGCGCATGGTGGCGCACGAATTGACCAAAGCCCACGGCTGGCAATTTGTGTTCGACAATCGGCCGGGTGCGGCCGGTAACCTGGGATTGGATCTAGCGGCGAAAGCGGTGGCCGACGGCTACACCATGGTGATCGGGCAGACCAGCAATCTCGCGGTCAATCCCAATCTGTATACGAAGTTGCCGTACGATTCCGTACGCGATTTCGCGCCGGTGTCATTGATATCGTCGATGCCGGTGGCGTTGATGGTGTGGGCCAAATCGCCCTTTTTCAAGCTCGGCGATCTGCTGGACGCCGCGAAGGCCAAGCCCGCCGAGTTGACCTTTGCCACCACAGGCAACGGCACCATCGGCCATTTGAGCGGGGAGCTGCTTCAGCGCGCGGCTGGCGTAAAGTTCATCCATGTGCCTTACAAAGGCGCGGCGGTAGCGTTTCCCGATTTACTGGGTGGCCGCATCAATGTGTTCAACGCCTCGGTGGAAACGGCGTTGCCACAGGTGCAGGGCGGCACCATCCGCGTGCTGGCAGTGACATCAGCCAACCGCGTGCCGGCGCTGAAAAACGTACCCACCGTGGCTGAATCCGGCTACAAGGGCGTGGAGGCGAGTACCTGGTTCGGTTATCTCATGCCCGCGCGCACGCCACAGCCTATCGTCGAGCGCATGAGTATTGAAACCACGCGGGTGCTGAATCGCGCCGAATTGCGTGAACGACTGTCGAATTCGGGGGAGCAAATCACACCCGGCCCGCAGGCGTTTGCCGCGCTGCTTAAAGCCGATCTGGCCAAGTGGGGTAAGATCGTACGCGATGCGGGACTCAAGGTGGAATGAGGCTGGTGTGAAACAACCGCTGAGAAGGATTTTTAAAAAATGTATATAAAACAGATACTTACGACATATTCTGGCGTGGCATGTGGGCAAAGATCGTGAAGGCAGTCGGGATCAAAGTGGGGTAACGCAAGCATGATTGCCTACTGGCTTAACAAAACCGGTGATACGGCTCAACTCGAGGCGCGCGACACGCCCATGCCCGCGCCTGGCGCGGGGCACATGCTGGTGCGCGTGCGCGCAGCGTCGATCAATCGTGGCGATATCATGGCGCGCATCAAGCGGCATAGCGCGGCGGGTGGGCGGCCCGCCGGTGTGGATGGTGCGGGCGAGGTGGTTGACGGTGGCGCGTCGCCTTTCAAGACGGGCGAGCGGGTGATGTTTCGCGCGCACGGCGCCATTGCCGAATATGCGGCGGTGGATCCGGCGCTGGCCTCGCGCGTACCCGAAACGATGTCGTGGGAAGAGGCGGGTTCGCTGCTTGCCGCGTACGTCACCGGCTGGGAGGCGGTGTGCCAGTTCGGGCGCATGAAGGCTGGCGACTGGGTACTGCTGTGCGGCGTGTCATCGGGCGTGGGTGTGGCGGCATTGCAAATGGCCAGGCACATCGGCGCGCGCGTGATCGGCACATCGGGTTCCGCGCAAAAACTGGAAGCGCTGAAGAAGTTGGGCCTCGACGTGGGCATCGTCGCGCGTGGTGGTGATTTCGCCGGTGAGGTGTTGCAGGCGACCAGCGGCAAAGGGGTGGATATCGCTGTCAATCTCGTCGGCGGCACGGCCTTCCCTGCGTGCGTGCAGGCGTGCACCGACTTCGGCCGCGTGATCATCGTTGGTTATGTAGACAACACCATGCACGCCGATTTTGATATGGAAACCGTACACGGGCGGCGCTTGCAGATCATGGGTATTTCCAACACGCCGTTGACACCCGTGATGCGCGCCGTTGCCCATCGCGGTTTCATGGCGGATTTTGGCAGTGCGCTGGAGACGGGCGCGATACGCCCGCTGATCGACCGTGTGTTTTCATTCGAGCAGGCGCCTGCCGCGAAGGATTATGTTGAAACCAACCAGCTGATTGGCAAGGTGGTTGTCACGATGAGGTAATGGGATGGTGTGTGCTACAACGACTCCACCTTCGCTCCCGATAGCTTGATCACCTTCGCCCATTTGGTGATTTCAATCTGCACGTAAGCAGCAAACTGCTCCGGCGTCGTCGGCAGCGGGTCGGCGCCCGCGTTGAGCAATTGTTCGCGGAAATCCGGCGTGCCGAGCACGGTGGTGATTTCCCTGTTGAGCCGGGCGACAACAGCCCGCGGCGTACCGGCGGGGGCGGAGATGCCATACCACGAGCCGGATTCAAAACCAGGGACGCCCGACTCTGCCACGGTGGGTAGGTGTGGCAGCAGGTTTGAGCGCGCGGCCGTGGTCACCGCACGCCCACGCGAACGGCCCGCTTAATGCCCAGAAACACTCGATCAATTCGCCGCAAAACAATAAATCAGTCCATCACCACCGGTGCCGATCAGCGCCTTCTGGCTGCAGCCGCCGCGCGACTGGTGCGAAGAATTCCACGACGTTGCCCAGGGGTCGCTGGTGGGGCCGGCGCGGTCGTGGTGGCCGACTACTGCCACGCCTTCGGCGCCGCTGCGTGTCCAGTTGCCGCAGGTCACGTCCGGGTCGCCGGCGGCGAAGGCGATGCCGTCGGTGCGCGAGCCGGTGAGGATGTCGTGGCGGTTGGGTTTGTCGCCACGGCCTTGCACGACCTGGCCTTTTTCGTTCAGCGCGGTTTCCTTGTTGACGTTGTTGTTGGCGCTGTGCAGATTATCCACATCGCTGGCGATGCGCACGCCCTTGACGTTGTGCCACGGGCCGGTGCCGATGCGGTCACGTGCGTTGACGGTTTGCGCGCCGTCCTTGCCCTGAACGCTGAGATACGCACGCCAGGTCTTGCCGCTCGAGCCTGCCGCGCCGGCGAGCCGTTGGCACAGCTGATCCGCGCCGGCAAGTCCACCCAGATCGGCGCCGTTGCCCGAACCGTTGCTGCTGATAAAGAATGACATGCCGCCGCTACCGCCACCGCCTGTGCCGGCGCAGGCCGCAGCGATGGTTGCTACACCAGCGAGTGATGTGGGCAACAGCCATTTTTAGATAATTTCATGACGCCTCTCCTTTGGATAATTTAAGTTGATTTTAGGAACGGGTTCTGCGTTGGTACAACGTTGATTGGTGGATCAGTCGCCCAGTTGCCGCGCTCCCGTAATCCGCATATCGTAGCGACAGTAGTCGCAGATGTCTAAAATAAACCCAATAAAAACAGATACTTAAGACTGTTTATCGTAGGCGAAGCAAAGCCGCGCGCTCTGCCAGGCACTACTCTATCCGAATATTGGCTTCCCTTATCACCTTCGCCCAGCGTTCGGTGTCGGCCTTCACAAAGGCCTGAAACTCAGCGGGAGAGCTGGTCACTACATCGATGCCCACGCGTGCGAGTTGCTTCACGGTTTCCGGCGCGTGCATTATTTTTTTCAGTTCGCTGTTGAGCCGGTCAACGATGTCGGCGCGCACGCCGGTGGGTGCTTTCACGCCGTACCATGAATCACAGAGCAGATCGGCGAAGCCGGCTTCCTTCGATGAGGGCACGTTGGGTAGCGTAGGTACGCGCGCACCGGCGAGTACCGCAAGGCCGCGCAACTTGCCGCTGTTGACGAAGGGTATGGTTGCGGGCACTGTAACCGTCACCACGTCGATTTCACCGCTCAGGATGTGCGTGAGCGCGATGCTGGCGCCCTTGTAGGGCACGTGAATCATGTTGATGCCGGCCATGGCCTTCAACATCTCGCTGGCCAGATGATTGCTCGACCCCACACCGCCGGAGCCGTAACTGAGCTTGCCGGGATTGGCCTTGGCTACTTGCACCAGTTCCTTCAGTGTTTTCGCCGGCACAGAAGGGTGAATCACGATAACGTTTGGCACATTCGCAGTTTGCGCGATGGGCTGAAAATCACGCAACGCGTTGAAACTCAATTTTTTGTAGAGGCTGGGGCCGATGGCCATCGACGCACTGGTCTGCAACAGCGTGTAGCCATCCGGCGGCGCTTTGGCGGCAAGCTCCATACCGATGTTGCCGCCCGCGCCGGGACGAAAATCCGCGTACACCGGCTGGCCCAGCGCCGCGCCGAGTTTTTCGGAAATCAGCAGGGCGAGAATTTGCGAAGCGCCGGTGGGATACGGCGAAATGAAGCGGATGGTTTTTTCGGGGTACTTCTGCGCGTGGATCGGTGTGGCAATCAGAACGGGGAGAATAAAGGCGGCTGCGGCCGGCAGCCGGTGCAGGCAGGCGCTACCCCTGGCTGGCTTCGCCACCGATGGGCCTGTCGTTTCCGCCAGCTTCACGGCTTCCACCCGAAATTCGCTAGTGTAAATCCTCTGCTTTATCCGTTGCATTCATGTCCTCCCAGTCGTTACATTACAAGATCCGTCAGACGCCATCTTTTCCGACTTTCCTTACTGATAGGGCGTTACGACTATGACGTAGAGCCAAGCGGCGGTTGAGCGCAGCATTCGCTGCCATTGCGACTTTGGCTGGCAGGTGCTGATCATGCTGTCGGTTCAGAGCTGGGCGCGTGCGGTTATTCGATTTGTATTTTCGCGATTTTTACCGTTTGCGCCCACTTCGCCAGTTCGCTGCGAAAATAAATGCTGAATTCTTCGGGCGTACTGCCCACCGGATCGACGCCGCCTTCCAATAGTCTGTTACGCACCTCGGGTGAGGCCAGTGCGCGGGCGACTTCGTGCTGCAGCCGCGCGACAATGTCCTTGGGCGTGCCGCCCGGCGCGAACAACCCATGCCAGTTGCCCGATTCGTAGCCTGATATGGTTTCGGACACCGTCGGCAAGTTCGGCAACAGCGGCAGGCGTTTGACACCGGTGGTCGCCAGCAGGCGCAGCTTGCCCGCGCGCGCCAGCGGCAACGAGGTCAGTGGATTGTTCAAGGAAAACTGCACCTGACCCGAGACCAGATCGGCGATGCCCTGTGCCGTGCCCTTGTACGGCACATGCCCGGGTTCGATGCGGGCAAGCCGCGCCAGCAACACCACGGCCAGATGATTCGCGCTGCCCACGCCCGACGAAGGGTACAGCAGTTGTCCCGGCCTGGATTTGATCAACGCCAGTAGATCCGCCGTGCTACGCACCGGCAACGCAGGGTGGGCGAGCAGCGCGAAGGGAGAAGCGATGACTTGCGTGACAGGAACCAGATCACGCTCCACGTCGTACGGCAGCTTTTTGAACACACTGGGATTGAGCGAGACGGTGCTTGTAGTCAGCAGCAGGGTGTGGCCGTCTGGCGGCGCTCGTGCGACGATTTCCGTGCCGATAACGGTGGATGCACCAGCGCGGTTGTCGATCACCATTTGCTGGCCCAGCGCTTCGATCATGCGTGGCGATATCGAACGGGCCGTCGTGTCGGTGGGGCCGCCTGCCGGGTAAGGCACAACCACGCGGATGGTCTTGGCGGGAAAGCGCGATGCCGTCTGTCCGAGTGCTAGCGCCGGCGCTCCCAACAGCGTCGCAACCAGGGCCGTGGCCAGGCTGCCATGAATCGTGCGCAGCGCAAATTTTGCAGAAAAGGCCATGCGTGCCATAAAATTGTGTTTTGAAAAAATCAATTAAAACAAATACTTATATCGTATCATTGTTTGATGATGGCTACTCGCTGGACCTACTTGATTTTGATCCCCGCTGCGGCTACCACCTTCGCCCACTTTTGCAAATCCCTTGCCATCGCCGCACCGAATTCTTCCGGCGTTGCGGTGCGCGGCTCGGCGCCTTCGCCGGAAAGCTGTTTGCGGGTTTCGGGCACTTGCAGATAAGTATTGATTTCTCTGTTGAGCCGGGCCACCACCGCAGGGGGCAAGCCCGCCGGGCCGACCACCCCATACCAGCCGCTCACCTCATAGCCGGGCACGCCCGCTTCGTTGATAGTGGGCACGTCCGCCAGGGCGGAAGCGCGCTGACTGGTGGTGACGCCCAAGGCCACCAGCTTCTTGGCGCGCACATGCACCACTGCCGCCGGTATCGAGGGAAACAAAAATTGAATATGACCGCCCATCAAATCCACCAGCGCCAGTGCTTGTCCGCGATACGGTACATGCACGTAATCCACTTTGGTCATTGCCTTGAAGAGTTCACCCGACATGTGGCTGGGCGAGCCCACACTCGACGAGCCGTAACTGAGTTGTCCCGGCTTGGCGCGCGCGAAGGCCGCGAACTCCTTCACCGTGCGCACCGGCATCGATGGATGTACTACCAGTACGTTCGGTACCAACGCAACGATCGCCACCGGCGTGAAATCACGCAGTGGATCAAAAGGCAACTTGGCATACATCGAGGCATTGATGACAAAGCCCTCAGGGATCATTTGCAGGGTATAGCCGTCACGCGGTGCGTTCATTGTGATTTCGCCGCCGATGATGTGATTCGCACCGGGCCGGTTTTCCACGATCACTTGCTGGCGGAACGACTCGGCAAGCCGCGCGCCTACCGCGCGCGCGAGGATATCCGTCGCGCCGCCGGGGGCTACGCCGACAATCATGCGAATGGGCTTGCTGGGGTAATCCTGCTGCGCAGGCGCGGTGCCTGCCGCAAAAAACAACGGCACGTATGCCAGCAGGGAAATCACGATTTTAGTCTTCATGCACACTTGCTCCAATGTCTGACGAAGTGAAGAACGTTACTGCCCTGCCACGACGACTTCGTCGCCTTCGACGGTGAACCGGTGATCGAAGCCTTGGGAAGCCCATTCCATGTACTGCTGAATCTCGCCAAAGCGCGGATCGCTGGCGCGCAGGACTTCAGGCCGGTACCGCTTGTCGATTTTCATAGGCAGGAAGGATACGCGCTGGACGCCCGCTTGGGTTATCACGGCCTTGGCGAGCAGGCTTTTGGTGCAATCCCTGCCGTAAGGCATGAACGGATAGTCGGGATCGAGTTCAGCATAGTTGCCGATGGCGCCCTGCACCCACGGCGGCTCGTTCCATGTGTCCGCTGCACCGGCGCGCGTCATACAGAATACGCCGAGACTGTAGAAAATCGCCTTGCCTTTGTAGACTTCGATGGCTTTCGGAACATGCGGCGAATGGCCGACAATGAGATCCGCCCCCGCGTCAATGCAGGCGTGCGCGGCGGTGACCTGGTAGTCCGAGATTACGCGCGGTATACGCAGCACGCCAAAGTGCAGCGCCACGATTACGACATCCACCTGCCTGCGTAGTTGCCGCACGTCGTCGAGCAAGCGATTCAGATCGCTGTCGACGGGCTCGGTGAGTATTCGCACCGGTGCATTCGGGCCACGCGTATCGTAGGATGTGTTTACCCGCAGCGGTGCGATGCCCGGCTTGTTCGTGCCCGCTTCGCTGCCCTGTGCGCATACTGAACAGGCGCCCAGATAGCCGGCCTTGATGCCCTGGCGTTCGATGATGGCGGGCTCGCGCGCCTCAGCCAGATTTCGGCCCACGCCGGTGACCCGTATGCCTCTGCCCTGCAAGTTCGCGCGCGTATCGAGCATGGCATCGGGGCCATTGTCGTAGGTATGGTTATTGGCCATGGTGACCGCGTCGAAGCGGCAATCACTGAAAATCTGCGCCATCTCCGGTGTCTGCCCCACCTGTGGAGCCAATTCATTGGCAACCGGGCGTGTCGAATACGTGCGCATGCAATTGACAAAGCGCATGTCCGCGCGCGCCAGCGCCGGACGCACCATTTCGGTGTAGCCTTCGATGGAAAAGCCGTCTCTGGGTCCATGCACCGGGCCGCAGTCGCCACCCACGAGCAGGGAAACCTCGCCTTCAGAATGTTGCACCACGATCTCCGGAAATTGCATGCGACGACAGCTGCTACGCAAGCATGATGACATTGTATGCGTGACACGGGTAGTTGGTCATGACAACACCGATTGACCCCTATTGGGGCCGGCGATATAGTCCGGCGCAGAGAAGACGCGTAGGGTTGAAGTCGCAAAATCCGGCATGATTGTCAAAGCAAAAGTTTCGCACTCATCCAGGGGCTGGCATTGCTGATGGTGGCGCACGTGGTCAAGTGCCGCGCCCTGTGTGTGGCAATGCTCTGCGGGGTTTGTATGATGCCTGCGCTCGCGGCGCTACCCGAAAGCGGACCCGCGCTGCGCCTGGTGCGCGAGGTTTGGCTGGATACGGCACGCCAACGCCACGTCAATGTTCGTATTGCCCTGCCCCCGCAGGGCGTGCAAGGGAAAAGCACCGCGATGCCGGTGGCGCTGTTTTCTGCGCCGCAGGGGTTTCGTTGGGGCGGGCACGTAGATGGTTACGAACCATTGGCCGAAATGCTGTTAAAGCGCGGCGTCGTCATGGTGATGGTGTTCCACTACGATTTGCAGGAACAGATGGGCGCCAACGAACGCTTCTCTGATATCTATCCCGGCATACAAACCGGCAAACGCAACGATGCGCCGGTGGACCGGTTCGAGGATTGTCTGTACGTGCTGGATACACTGGGCCGTATCAACGGAGAGCGGCGCGTGGGCTGGCCGGCACTCGACCTGGCCAAACTGGCGGTCATTGGGCATTCCTCGGGCACGCTGACGGCTTTGCACATGAGTGGCTTGCCGGTGCGCGATCGCGACGGCAAGGTGTTCAGAGTACACGGCGATCCGCGCGTCAAGGCGTTTGTCGTCTACAGCTACCCGTTTGAATACAGCGCGCCCGGCCGCGCGGATGTGAAACAGGTGGGCGCGGTCGCCGGACTGCATGTGGCGGGAACAGAAGATCACCCGGACTATCGTAATTCGGCCTTTCGCTACATCGAAGGCGCGCCGCAATATTGGCTGGTGGCCAAGGGCGACCATAGCGTGGGTATGTTCGGTTCCGAGGCATTAATTTTGCAGGTGACGGGCGATTTTATCGATGCGCATCTCAAGGGCGACGCCGTGGCCAGAGCACGCCTGAATATCGACACGCTGAAATCTCACAGACCCGCGCTCAAACAGTTTATGGCAAAGACACCCAGCGCATGGCCGCGTCTCGATCAGCGTAACTTCGTTGCCTGGGCGCGCGAGTCGCTGCCATGGGGCAAGGACCTGCATGCGCGCGCCATGGCGCATCAACGTAGCAAAGAACGGCCGGCGAAATGACGCACTTCGCTGCTCTGGTGGTCAGCGCGGTTTTGTTCAAGCTGCTGGGGGGGCAGATTTTCACGCCGCTGAGCGTGGTATTGGCGGGGTTGATTTTCTTTTTGCGCTACGGCGTCGATGCTGGTCTGCGGCAGGCGCTGGAAGTTTTTCTGCTGCAATTTGGCGCGCTGATTTACATGCTGGCTAACCAGGAGCCCAGCTACTACGAGCATGCGGCACTGATATTTTGTCTGGCGCCCGCTGCGCACCGACTGCGTGAGTTGGGACGCATAGTGGCGGCAGAAGGCACCGTGTTGCTGGTGTTTGCGTATATCGTCTGGTCGCTGGCATGGAGCGCCAACACCGGCATGACGCTCGCCGGTATTTATATGTCGGCGCTGTGCATGGTGTTTTTGCTCGTGTATGTGCTGACCTTTGGCGCAGATCTGCAGCAGATTTTCCGCAAAGTGGTGCAACTGGTTGCAGTAATCATGGTGGGTTCGGTGGTGGTGGGCGCCATCGGCCATGGCAGCGCCGGACAGACGTTTACCGGCGTGACACTGCATCGCAATCAGTTCGGGTTCCTGTTGGGCCTGCTCATTCTGCTCGGCCTGTTTCGATTGCGCGCACAGGTGACCGGGCGGTACGCGTTTGGCGTGGCCGTATCTGCGGCATTTCTGGTTTACATCGATTCCAAGAGTTCGATCATCGCCATCGCCCTCACGGCGGTATTGTGGTTCGTGGTCACCGCAAAGCGCTGGCGGATTTACACGGCGCTGGTGGCTCTCGGCATTGCGGCGTTTGTGGTCAGTTTGCCCAGCCCAAAAATGGATCACTTCGCGATGCGCATGGGCCGTGATCCGACGTTTACCTCACGAACGGAAATCTGGGCCGATAGCGCAAAGCTGTTGGCCGAGCAACCTTACACAGGTTTTGGTTACAACGCGGTGTGGAGTGCATTCGAGAATCGCCTGTCGCAATACCGCGATGCGCCTGGCCCCAAGTACGGCCATGCGCACAATGCGTGGATCGATTGGGGCCTGCAGTTGGGTGTCGGCGGGTGGTTGGTCTATATCCTGTTTTAGGTGCGCTACTGGCGCGCGCGCTGGCCCTGGCGCGGCAGCCTGAGGGGTTTGTCAGCGGAATGCACGTTGTGTGTCTGCTGGTGTACATCCAGGTCTATGATTTGGCGAATGTTTCCACGATTCCCATCACGCGTTTTGGATTCTTCATGCTGGCGGCGGCATCGCTGTGTTTGTGGCTAGGCGCGGCGCGTCGGGACACGCCGACACCGGCAGCCACGGCTGGCATGCCACTGGGGGAAACCCAATGGTCTCGAGTGCGTACATACTGTGTATGGCGTACGTTCAAGGTGACGCTGCTGGCAGCGGCGGTCTTTCTGGGAGTGGCCAATGTCGCTGTTTGGGAAGACGGGCGTCGCTTCGCGGCGGTGAATGAACCTTACCCGCCGGCTGCTGATGCGATGGCTGCATCGAGTTATCTGGAAGCTGAAAAATTTCAATGGAAGAGCGCGGACAAGCTGCACGAGTATGCCCGGGCGCATCGTCAGGCGCTGCTTGAAAAAATGAACCGGAGCAAGGCGCCATGAGAGTCGCGCCAGGGCTGGCGGGTTTTGCCATTGCGATGGCACTTTGCGGTTGTGCGCCCAGCACGGATGTGTCTGGTTGGGAAATGGCACGCAAGAAACCCGGCGATACGCGGCTGGAGTCTTTTCCCGAAATTCCCGTGGCGTTCCCTGGTGTTGTGCCCCTGCCTGCGGCCACAGGCGCCAAGACAGATTCGCAGCGCGGATACCTGAAGCAGCATGATCCGGGCAGTCTGTTCCGGCGTGGCTATTCGGCGCCCACGCCCTGAAATGCAACCCATGACACGCTTACTCGTTCTGCTGATCGGCCTGCTGTGTTTGAACGCGGGCGCGCGGGCGCAAGCTGATACTACAGTACTCTACATCAGCAACGAACGCCTGACTGCATTGGCCTTGGGACATCCTCACTTCCCGCAGTTTGCCCGCGTGGGCTTCGGTACGAATGCCAAACCATGGCATGCCTGGTTCGGTGGTACGGAAATGTGCGTCATCGTGTATTTGCCGTCGTATTTGCCAGGAACCAAGGTCGATTTCGATGCAAAAATGCTGTTGGGGAACAACTTCAAAGGCCAACGCTGGGAAAACGCTTACGCCGCACTCGCTGCTTTTGATACCGACGGCAACGGCATAGTTGAAGGCGACGAGTTGCGTGATTTGTATATGTGGGTGGATTTCAATGGTGACGGTACTCTGGCCACACGCGAAGATGCGCTCGTATCCCTGCGCAAACGGTTTGCCGGCATAGACTTGCGTACGCTTGCCAAGCAGTACGATGGCGCGGCGCGCACGGGGCGGCTCGCGGCTTTTTCCGTGCTTGAGCGGCGCGGGGGCAGGCGTCATATGCTCGAACTTAAAGTGGGCGAGACTTTTCCGAGCCGTGACTGTGCCTACCTTTCGTAAACCGCCAAAGGAACTGCTGCGTTGCCTGATGCCCGCAACCCCTTCACCGGCTTCTGGCGTTGGACCATCTCCAATGCCAATCAGTGGAAAGACGCGACCCGTCCGTGGGGAAAGGAAGCGGCGGGTCAATTGTTGCTCGCGGCGAGTGGCAATCAGATTCATGGCCTGGTGCAGTACGTCGGACCCCATAACGACCGCATTAATCTCCCCTTGGAGGGCGCAGTGAATGGCGCGACGGCCCAATGGGTGTCGTCGTCACCCATGGGGCTGACGCGCAGCGAGTTGCGGCTGGAGCAGGTGTTCGGCCGTCCGGTACTGCGTGGTACTGCGTGGAGTAGTCGAAACGGCAAGGTGAGCGTGTGGAACTGGGAGGCGACGTATGAAAAAGCCATTGACTAGGTGGGAAGCCATCCTGTTGATTTTTGTGGCGGCGATACTGGTTGCTTGCAGTGTGTTGCAAAACCAGCGGCTGCAGGCTGTGCAGCTGGCGCAAAAGCAGGCGCTTTATGCAGAGCGGCTGCGCACGGCGCAAGTGATTCTCGAAAATGAAATGCTGGCTGCGGCGTATCTGACAACGCTCGACGTATATACACGCGAACGCGCGCGCCACCACCTCGATGGAAGTCCGCAGTGATCCGTTATCTGGCCTACGCTTTTGTGGCTATCATGCTATTTACGGTGGCGGGGCAGGCGATCAGGTTGCGGCAGATTGAGTCTGCGCCTTCAGTACAGATTGCACAGATCACCCAGATAGCGCTGCACGAAAGCCGACTGTTGGCATTCTTGGCAGAAATACGCCATGGCAACCGGCCAACCCATGACAACATTGTTCTGAGTATCAGCCGTATCCGAGATTCGCAACCCCAACTGCAGGATTACCGGTTGGAGGAACGTGTGGTGGCAGAAAAACTACTGGCGCGATTGAGCAAGACCGACTGACCGGTGCGAATGTGCACTCGTACGACCCACGTTATACCGGGTTTGTGGCTTGCGCCTTTTGAATTTGAAGTTTCAGTGGCAAGTGTTTCATCATCCACAGCAGCAGCAGCAGCCCTGGCAGCGCGATCACTGTGGATACCACGAAAAACGTCACCCAATCCGTGTGCTCGGCCAGCCAACCACCGCTTGACGACAGCCACGTGCGCCCAAACGCCATAAAGGATGTCAGCAGCGCGAACTGGGTGCCCGTATACGCCGTGTTGCACAGTAGCGACAAATAGGCCACGAATGCCGACGAGCCCATGCCGCCGGTGAAGTTCTCAATGCCCACGGCCAGATATAGAAAACCGACATCGTGGCCGACGATGGCCAGCGCAGCGAATATCAGATTGGACAACATTTGCAGGATGCCGCACCACAGTAGGCTGTTCAGCACGCCATACTGTTTGACCATCACCCCACCCAGAAAAACGCCGGCGAGCGTGGCGACCACCCCGAAGAGCTTGCTGGCGTTGGCGATCTCGGTTTTGCTGAATCCGAGCTTGACGTAAAACGGATTGGTCATCGATCCCGCGAACGCGTCACCGAGTTTGTAAAGCAGAATAAAGGCAAGTATCAGCAGCGCCGCAGCCAGCGAATGTCGGGTCAAAAATTCCTGGAAGGGTTCGATCACCATGGAGTGCAGTGTGGGCTGCGGGCGAGCTGCCGCCTCGCCCGGTTGCACATCATCCGGCGGTGTGGGCGCCAGGAGCGTGGCGATCATGCCGACAAACACCAGCAACGCCATCGCGGCATATACGATGGTCCAGCTCTTCAACGCGTCTGCCAGATACAACGCCCCGGCGCCAGCGGCAAGCAGGCCGATGCGGTAGCCCGCCTGGGTCATGGCGGCCCCCGCACCTTGCTGCGAGGGATCGAGGATTTCAATGCGATAAGCGTCGATCACGATGTCCTGACTGGCTGAAAAGAACGCGACCGCTACGGCCCATGCGGCAGTGTGCAATGGCGACGTGGCGGGATCGCTGAGTCCCAAACCGAAAATCGATCCCATAAGCCCCAACTGAATGACTAGCATCCAGCTTCGCCGCCGTCCCAAGTGCTGCGAGAGCAGCGGTATGGGCACGCGGTCGATCAGCGGCGCCCACAGGAACTTCAGGGTATACGGTGTGCCTGCCAGCGCAAACAGGCCGACCGCGGTCAGCGACACACCGACTTCCGTCATCCAAATCTGCAACGTGCCCATGGTGAGCAGCAGCGGCAGCCCGCTGGCAAAGCCCATGGCGGAGACGAACAGCAACCGCCGCTCCGTGTACAGCGTGAAGGCTTCGCCCCAGCGTTGGAGGCGACCGGTGGGTACGCCAGTGTCAGTCATCAGGTTATGTTTTTCTGTCGGTTTTGTGTCGGGCGCATGGCCGCTGGCGCGAAAGGGTTGGTGTTCGCGCAAGCGTTTTACATGATATAGCGCAAACCGCGCTGCACCAAATGGCATGGCTACTTCTTGGCCGGGACGGGAGAATTGTCCAGAGGTAAAATTCACCCATGCTGCTACGCGATGACTTTGTATCACTTCTTGTGCGCCGCCCCCCATGCCTGTTGTTGCGACAGGCGTGGTTGTCCTGTCTGTTGTTTACTGCGTTTCTGGCGGCTGCGCAGATACCAGCGGACAGCTATAAACCCGTTCCCGGTCAGCCGGGCAAGGACGTGGTGTGGATCCCTACGCCGGATGCCACGCTC
>SYEN01000075.1 GCA_005800795.1 Burkholderiales bacterium
ATCCTTGCGCTACGCTTTGGGTGCGCGGCAATGTGGATACAAGCTTATGAACACCAATCACCTCGCGCGCCCAAATCATTATTCACGAGATTGCCGCTCAATTCAACGACAGTTCCATAACGGATTCCATACCGGATAAACAAACATCCGGGCAACGACCGATTTCGTGGCCTCCGCCAAACTTTGCATTTCCACGCTTTCTGCTGTAACTTTCAGTGCTACAAGGCGGAGTGCCAATGCCGTCTTGTGGTAATTTCAAATGACTTCACCGCGAAGACAATCCCATGAGTGATTTAAGCCCGTCCCGCACGCGCCGCTGTGTCAGCGAGTTTGCCGCGCTCGTTCGTGCCAGCCAAACCTGCCGTTCACACGCACGCATTTATTTCATTTACTAGAAAGGAAATCCCATGTTGCGCAAGCCTTTGTTTTTGTCCCGTCTGCATCGCTCTCTCGTCAGTAACTTTTCATCCTTCGCCGCCATTGCGGCATTCTTGCTGGCTCTGATCCCCGCCGCTCCGGCGCTGGCCCAGCAGCAAGTTTTCAAAGTCACCACCATCCCCGAAGAGGCCGCCACCGAACAGGTGCGCAAGTTTGGCCCGATCACCAAATATCTCGAACGCGTGCTCAACATGAAGGTCGAGTTCACGCCCGTCAACGATTACCCCGCCGCTGTTGAAGCACTGGTCAACAAGCAGGTGGACATGGTGTGGTTCGGCGGCTTCACGCATGTGCAGGCGCAGTTGCGCTCTGGCGGGAAAATCGTGCCCATCGCGCAGCGCGAGGAAGACACGCAGTTCCGCTCGGTGTTCATCACACTGGCCGATTCCGGCATCAAGACGCTGGCGGATTTGAAGGGCAAACAGGTGAGTTTCGGTTCGCAATCCAGCACCTCCGGCCACCTGATGCCGCGCAGCTTTTTGTTGCAGGCCAAAATCGACCCGGACAAGGATTTCAAGCGTGTCGCCTATTCGGGCGCGCATGACGCCACCATCGCCTCGGTCGTCGGCGGGCGCGTGGATGCTGCGGCACTGGATATCACCGTATGGCGCAAATTCGTCGATGAGAAAAAAGTCGATACCAACAAAGTCAGCGTGTTTTTTACCACGCCGGGTTTTTACAATTACAACTGGTCGGTGCACGCCGACATGCCCGCCGCGCTGCGTGAGCGTGTAACCAAGGCGCTGCTCGATCTGTCGATGGCCAACCCGGAAGGCAAGGAGATTTTGACGCTGAACCGTGCCACCAAATACATCGCCACCAAATCCGAGAACTACCGCGATCTGGAAACCGCGGGCCGCAGCGCGGGCTTAATCAAATAATTCAAGTAATGGCTCTGTAATGCGCATCAGTGTCAACGGCCTGTCGGCGCGCCACCGCGCCGCCAGCGCAACCGCCGCCCCGGCATTGCAACCTTTGTCGTTTGAGATTGCGGCGGGTGAGCAGGTCGCCATCATCGGGCCGTCAGGGGCGGGCAAGACCACGCTGTTGTTTGCGTTGGCCTGCGCGTTAAAGCCGATGGCAGGCAGCCTGCGGCTTGACGACACCGATCCATGGGGTCTGCCCGTGCCACGGTTGCAAAAGTTGCGCGGACGCTTGCTGTTGGCGCCGCAGACGCCGCCGCTGCCGCCGCGCCAGCGCGTCATTACCTCGGTGCTCGCGGCGCGGCTGCCGAATCAGTCGTTGGCTGCCAGTTTGCGTTCGCTGATTTATCCCACGCATATCGCCGAAGCCGAGGCCGCGCTCGCGCGCTTTGATCTGGCGAGCAAATTGTGGGATCGCGTGGATCGTCTTTCCGGCGGCGAGCGCCAGCGCGTGGGGCTGGCGCGCACGCTGGTGTCGGGCGCATCGCTGTGGCTGGTGGATGAGCCGTTGTCGTCGCTTGACCCATCGCGTGCCGCGCTCGCCATCGAATCGCTGACGCAGGCCGCGCGTGAGCGCAGCGCAACGTTGATCACCACGCTGCATCAAGTCGATGTCGCCACGCGATTTCCGCGCGTGATCGGCTTGCGCGAGGGCCACTTGCACTTCGATTTGCCTTCCCGCGAAGTCACGCATGAACGGCTCGCCGCGCTTTACGCGCAGCATGAACATGAGCTGACCGGTGCGCCGCCGGTGGATGTCACTCCTACGGGCGAAGCTGCGCCGGCGGTGTTGTACTGCCGCTAGCACGGCATTAAAATTGTCAATAAAATCAAATACTTATGAATTAACGTCACCGCAGTTGCGTGACCCGGCATGGCTGTCACGCGTGTTCTGGACGTGCGCTGCGCTGGTGTTGCTGGCACCCGCGCTGGTCGCCACTGAATTCAAGCCGTGGAGCCTGTTTGCACCGGAAACGATAAAAGCCACCAAGCGCTTTATCGCCGATTTTTTCCCGCCGAAGATCGAAGGCGAATTCATGTGGATGGTGGCGAAGGAATGCTGGCGCACCGTGGCCATTGCCACCGCCGGCATGGCGCTGGCGCTGCTGGTGGCGATTCCGCTCACGCTGCTTTCAACCAGTGCGCTGTCGGTATCCGCGTTGCCGGGGCGCATGCATGCACTTCCGTTGGCTATCCGCCAGGTCACGCGCTGGCTGCTGATTGTGTTGCGCAGCATTCCCGAACTGGTGTGGGCGCTGGTGTTTGTGCGCGTGGTGGGGCTGGGCCCGACAGCCGGCGTGCTGGCTATTGCGCTCACCTATGGCGGCATGCTGGGCAAAGTGTATGGCGAAATTCTCGAGAGCGACGAATCGCACGCCACCAACACGCTGCTGCGCAACGGCGCGGGCCGCTTACAGGCGTTTTTCTACGGCCTGCTGCCGCAAAGCTCGGCGGAGCTGACCAGCTACACCGTCTACCGTTGGGAATGCGCGATCCGTTCCTCGGCGGTGCTGGGTTTTGTCGGCGCGGGCGGCCTCGGCCAGCAGATGGATAACTCGATGAAAATGTTCAACGGCGGCGAAGTCGCCACCATGCTCATGGTGTTCATGCTGCTGGTGTGGCTGGCGGATTACGTCAGCGCGTGGCTGCGCAAGGTGTTGGCATGAGCGTGGACAACAAAACTGCGGCGGCCAACGCCGCCAATGAAACTTACCGCCTGCCACCCAAACTGTTCGATGCACGCTGCAAGGCGTGCTGGTTTATCGCGGGCTTGATCGCGCTCACGGTGGCGAGCTTCTGGACGCTGGATTTGCAGTGGGCCAAGTTTCTGTCGCTGGATGCCGCGCGCAAGATGGGCAAATTTCTCGGCGAACTGCTGTCGCCGTCAATGAACCCGGCGTTTTTGTACAAGGTGTTGATAGCGAGTCTGGAAACCATTGCCATGTCGGCGCTGGGCACGCTGCTCGCGGCTATCGGCGGCCTGTTACTCGCGCTGCCCGCCAACCGCATGCACGCGGATGACCGTGCACTGTGGCGCACGCCGACGCGCCTGATCCTCAACGGCCTGCGCTCGATACCCGAGTTGGTGTGGGCAGCGCTGCTGATCATCTCGGCGGGGCTGGGGCCCT
Organism: Burkholderiales bacterium; assembly: GCA_005800795.1. Classification (GTDB taxonomy): domain Bacteria; phylum Pseudomonadota; class Gammaproteobacteria; order Burkholderiales; family SG8-41; genus UBA5216. Next base: position 3,491 of record SYEN01000075.1, read on the forward strand.
TCGCGGGCACACTGGCGCTGGCGCTGCACACCACCGGCGTACTCGGCCGCCTGTTTGCCGAGGCCATCGAAAATGCACCGCCCGGCCCGGCGTTCGCCTTACGCGCGCAAGGCGTGCCGGCAGGCCGCGTGTTCCTGTATTCCACCTTCGCCCAAGTGCTGCCGCAACTGATGTCGTACACGCTCTACCGCTGGGAAAACAACATCCGCGCAGCGGCAGTTCTGGGCGTGGTCGGCGGCGGTGGCTTGGGGCAAATGCTCGCGTTTCACATGGGCTTGTTTCACATGAACGAGACCAGCACCATTTTGATAGCGATGATTCTGCTGGTGTGGCTGGTGGATATCGCGTCTTATGTGTCGCGGCGGGTGATGCAGCGGTAGGCGATGTGAGCCGCAGGGTCGTTTTTCCACGCTGTACAGGCTGCCCGTATATATATTGTAAGTAATTGTTTTTACACAATATTTTGTAATTCATGGGTTGGCCGATTTGCGGCATAATGCTGCCGGCCTCGCATGCCTCGCCGCATGCTTGGCGCCGGTAACCATTCAGTTAGGAACTCCATGCTTATGTCACTGCGGCGCGCAGTTAATCGCCGTTTCTTGATTTTTTTCGCCCTTGCCGGCCTGATGGCTGGATTTGCCGCCGCGCAGCAGCCCGGCGTGCAAACCTTACCTGCGCCCCAACAGCTGCCCGCGCAACAGATCTTGACCGCGCCGCCACCCCCGGCGTGGCAGCAGGGCCGTCCGGAGTCGATGCGACATTCGCCGCTGGTACCGCATCCGCCCGGCACAACGGCCTTGCCCACCGCACAGATTCCGCTCGACAAAATCAAGCTGCCGCCGGGCTTTGCGATTGAACTGTGGGCGACGGGGTTGCCCAATGCGCGATCGATCACGCTGGGCGCAAAGGGCACCGTGTTCGTCGGCACGCGCCAGCTCGACACCGTATATGCCGTGGTCGATAACGACGGCAAGCGTGAAGTGCGAACCCTTATCAAAGGCTTGCAGCGCCCCAACGGGTTGGCGTATCAGGGCGGTACGCTGTTTGTGGCAGAGCAGTCGCGCATTTTGCGCTACGACAACATCGAAGAAAGCCTGAACAATCCGCCCAAGCCGGTGGTGGTGTTCGACGCGTTGCCACGCGATGAACATCATGGCTGGAAGACTCTGGTGTTGGGGCCGGATGGCTGGCTGTATTTCAACATCGGCGCGCCGTGCAACAACTGCGTGCCACCGGAAACCCACGCGCAGATTGTGCGGGTTGATCCGAAAAACGGCGTACTCGAAACCATCGCGCGCGGCGTGCGCAACAGCATGGGCATGGCGTTTCATCCACTGAGCAAGGAACTGTGGTTCACCAACCATGGCCGAGACTGGCTGGGCGACGACACGCCCAATGACACGCTGCATCGCATCGCCAGCGGCATCAGGCGCGGCGTGCATTTTGGTTTTCCGTACTGTCATCAGGGCGATCTGCCCGACCCTGAACTGGGCAAGGGCCGTTCGTGCGGCGAGTTTGCCGCGCCCGCGTTAAAGCTGGGTGCGCACGTGGCGCCGATGGGCATGCGGTTTTACGACGGGAAAATGTTCCCGGCGGCGTACCGGCATCGCATCATCATCGCCAATCATGGTTCGTGGAACCGTGCGCAAAAAGCCGGGTTTAACCTGATGCAGGTTACGCTGGATGCAGCCGGCAGACCCGGCAAGGCTGAAGTGTTCGCCGAAGGCTGGCTCGACGGCGCCAACCACTGGGGCCGCCCGGTGGACGTCCAGGTGATGCCTGACGGCGCGTTGCTGGTGTCAGATGATTGGGCCGGCGCACTTTACCGCATCAGCTATAAGCGGTAAATGGTGGCACAATAGTTGATTGAAGAGCGAGCAAAAAACCAACCTTGTCATTCCCGCGAAAGCGGGAATCCATAACACAGTGCCGTATGACACGGCTTATGGATTCCCGCTTTCGCGGGAATGACAGTGGGGGGTTATTGCCCTCTCTAATCCCGGATGAACCAAAGATAATTGCCGTTAGAGCCGTCCAAAAGGCCGGGCAACGCTGCGAGGAGTAAATCATGAAATTGCCATTATTAAGCACTTCGGCAGCTGCGGTCGCCGCCGCGCTGGCAACCCTGGCGCAGGCGCAGACCCCGCCGCAATCGCAAAAGCCCGCCGTGCTGCCGGAGGTGTCAGTCAGCGCCACGCGGGTTGCGCGCGACAACCTGGATATCCCGGCGTCGATCGATACCGTCGATCAGCGCACCATCCGCGAAGCCAATCCGCAGGTCAATCTGTCGGAAGCACTGAACCGCGTGCCGGGCATCACCGTCGCCAACCGCCAGAACTACGCACAGGATTTGCAGATATCGTCGCGCGGCTTCGGGGCGCGGTCCACCTTCGGCGTGCGGGGCCTGCGCCTGATCGCCGATGGCATCCCGGCCACCATGCCGGACGGGCAGGGACAGGCGGCGACATTCAATCTGTCGTCAGCGAAAAGCATCGAGGTCATGCGTGGGCCGTTCGCCAGCCTGTACGGCAACTCGGCAGGTGGCGTGGTGCAGATTTTTACGGCTGATGGCCCGAAGGAGCCGACGTTTTCATTGAATGCTTTGTACGGTAGTTACAGCACCTACAAACTCGGCGCGAATTACGGCGGCCAGCATGGGCCGCTCAATGTGGTGATTGATGCCTCGCGCTTTGAAACCAACGGCTACCGTGATCACAGTTCGGCGCGGCGCGATCATCTTAACGCCAAGTTTAAATATGACCTGGGCCGCGCGGGAGTGTTGACGCTGGTGGTTAATTCGCTAGATCAGCCGGAGACCGAAGACCCGCTGGGTTTGACAGCGGCGCAGGTGGCGCAAAATCGCCGGCAGGCAGGCGGCAATTTTGCCGCGGGCGGCGCCAACGCCTACAACTTCAACACGCGCAAAAGCATCGAACAGAATCAGGCGGGGCTGACCTACGATGTGTCGCCGTGGCAGGGCGGCAAAATTAATGCACGAGTGTATCTGGGTGACCGGCAGGTGACGCAGCATCTGGCGATCCGCACGGCGACGCAGGCGGGCGCCACGCACTCGGGTGGCGTGGTGAATCTGGATCGTGGCTACGGTGGCGCGGCGTTGCGCCTGACGCACGAAACCCGGCTCGCGGGCGGACCATTCACGCTAAGCGCAGGTGTGGATTACGACCGCATGAAAGAACGCCGTCGCGGATTTCTGAATACTTTTGGCGTGACCGGGGCGCTCAAGCGCAATGAAGACAACACGGTTTCCAA
>SYEN01000076.1 GCA_005800795.1 Burkholderiales bacterium
GAAAGCGCGCCGCATTGAAGTGCGTTTCCCGGATCCGACCGCGAATCCGTATCTGGCCTTCACCGCGATGATGATGGCGGGCCTCGACGGCGTGCAAAACAAGACTCACCCCGGCGATCCGATCGACAAGAACCTGTATGACTTGCCGCCCGAAGAAGCCAAAAAAGTGCCGAACGTGTGCTCGTCGCTCGACATGGCGCTGTAGCATCTGGACAAAGACCGCGAGTTCCTCACCCGCGGCGGCGTGTTCTCCAACGACATGATTGATGCCTACATCGCGCTGAAGATGGAAGAAGTTACCGCCTTCCGCATGACCACGCATCCGCTGGAGTTTCAGTTGTATTACAGCCTGTAATCCGAGTTAAGCGTTCCGAACGGCGATTCCGGCAACGGGATCGCCGTTTTTGTTTTGGTCATTCGCGACCGCCCCAATCTGGTGAACGCGCCGGACTGGTTGACGCACCAAAAGTGTGCGATTATAATTATCCTTATATAACATATAGTTACGTATTCAACTTGCTGTTGTCCCGTCAACCGCCTACGGTGCGAACCGTTATTATCCTCACGTCATGGAATCATGGGGTTAGCGATGCGTAGTTTGCTGGGAGCGTGGTTGCTGGCTTTGGCTGCGGGGCCGTCTTACGCGGATATCTGGGAATGCGAAGAACCCGGCGGCGGCAAACGTTTCACCAACATCAAGGCCGACGCCAAGGGCTGCAAACAGCTTACGGTGACGCCCGCCATAGTCTCGTCGCCACCTGCCCCGGGACCCGCTCGCAACAGCGACGCGCGCACGCCCACGCCCGGCAATTTCCCCAAGGTCGAACCACAAGTGCAGCAGCAGCGCGACGGCGACCGCAAGAAAATCCTCGAAACCGAGCTGGTCAACGAGGAGCGCAATCTGCAGCTCGCCAAAAAAGAACTGGCCGAACAGGAAAACACCCGCCTTGGCAGCGAACGCAATGCAGCGCGCATGCTCGAACGCATCGAGCCGTTTCAGAAAAAAGTCAAACTGCACGAAGACAACATTGCCAACTTGCGCAAAGAGTTGAGCAACATCCGGTAGTTGCCGGCGGATCGGCGCCCGCAACGCCACTGGTTATACGGGCCGCACAGGCTGGCCTGCTTCTTGCTCAATCATGGAGTGACATGTCACTACCATGACCCCCGCTGCTCTTACAGGACTGGACTTGCTGGCCACAGCGGTGATCCTGGTGGATACCGGGGGCGTACTGCGCCATATGAATCCTGCGGCTGAAAATCTGCTTGAACTTAGCCACCCCCACGTGGTGGGGCAAAGTATCGCCGAGGTGTTCGCCGATCACGACGTGCTGGCAGCGGCGCTCGACTACGCGCGCCGCAACAATTGCAGTTTCTCCGAGCACGATCTGATGCTCGCAGTCAGCGGCCGCCCGCGCATGCACTTTGCCTGCACTGTTACACCCATTGAGCGCAGCAGCACATTTGATGTCGACGGCTGTCTCGTCGAATTCCGCCAGATCGAACAGCAATTGCGCATCGCGCGCGAGGAGCGGGTATTCGATCAAAGTGTCGCCAACCGCGAGCTGATGCGCAACCTCGCACACGAAATCAAAAACCCGCTGGGCGGCATCCGGGGTGCTGCGCAACTGTTGGAACGCGAACTGGAAAACCCGTCGCTGCACGAGTACACGCAAGTCATCATGAAAGAGGCCGACCGGCTGCAGGCGCTGATGGCAAGGCTGCTGGCGCCGCATCGCATGGCGCAGCCGGCCCACCTCAACATTCACGAGGTGCTGGAGCGCGTGCGCAGCGTGCTGCTGGCCGAGTATCAAAAGGAAATTTCCATCCGCCGCGATTACGATGTGAGCCTACCGCTGGTCTTCGGCGATCAGGAGCAGCTGATTCAGGCCGTGCTCAACGTCGCCCGCAACGCCGCGCAAGCGCTCACTGAAAACCGAACGCCCGCCGGGCAAATCACCCTGAAAACGCGCGCCGCCCGGCAGGTCACACTGGCGCGCAAACGCTATCGTCACGCGATTGAAGTGAGCATCATCGACAATGGCCCCGGCGTGCCCGCCGACATCAGCGAGCGTGTGTTTTACCCGCTGGTAACCGGGCGGGCGGAAGGCAGCGGCCTGGGTCTCACCATCGCGCAGGATTTTGTCAGCCAGCACAACGGCGCATTGAGCTTTGAAAGCGCGCCGGGACATACCCGCTTCACGCTGTTGCTGCCGGTAGCGGAAAGTGAATTGCGCACGGGTATCGCCAATGGGGCGACAGGCACGAATGGCGCCAGCAAAGCACATTAAGCAAAACAAAATAATGAATAAAAACAAATGCTTACGATGCACCACCCAACCAGCGCCCGACAGCGTCGAAGGAGCGTCATCATGTTTACCGCGGCTGTATCACCCGATTTTGCACGGTTGCCTGCGGGCTTTGTGCAAAGGCCCATCATGTCGGTGAACCCGGTGTGGATAGTCGACGACGACAAGTCGATACGCTGGGTGTTTGAGAAGGCGTTGGCGCGCGAAGGCATCGCACACCGCACGTTTTCGACCGCGCAGGAAGCGCTTGCCGCACTCGACGTTGAAACGCCGCGCGTGGTGGTGAGCGATATCCGCATGCCTGGCGAATCGGGTTTGGTGTTGCTGCAAAAAGTGCGCGACAAATTTCCCACGTTACCCGTCATCATCATGACCGCGTACTCCGACCTGGGGAACGCGGTGACGGCTTTTCAGGGCGGCGCCTATGAGTATCTGCCCAAACCGTTTGACGTGGACAACGCAGTGGAACTGATCCGCCGCGCCATGAGCGAGAACACCGCACCCCAGACCGCGCCCGAGCCGCACGAAGCCGCGCCGGAAATTCTTGGCCAGGCGCCGTCGATGCAAAACGTGTTTCGCGCCATTGGACGGCTGGCGCAATCCAACGCCACCGTGCTGATCACC
>SYEN01000010.1 GCA_005800795.1 Burkholderiales bacterium
AGGAACCGCAAAAAAAGCACTTGCGACCCCTCAAATAGTTGGCCGCACAACTAAATATCGTGTGTGGACCACCTGTTTTCGCTCTGGTAACCATCGGTATCCCCTAGGATACTTTGGTTACGAAACGCCCTAATTACCAAACAATAAGTTACGTATTATTTGATGCGGTGGCTGTGATGCATTTTAAAGGCGAGTGCTGGCAGCCTGCGTGAAAAAGCCTCGATTTGACCGCGCGCCAACACGTCACCGCATGGGGAGGGCAACGCGCTGTGTAACCTTCTGTGCGGTGCATACGAATAACTACATGACACGGTCTTGGGCGCGCCTCGGTTATCAAGTCTGATGTTGCCCGAGATTGGGCTATGTCGGGTCGTGTGTGTGCGCCCCTCGTGCACCGCTATCGTAATTATCGCAATTTCGGACAAACGCCATGTCTGTGTTGAAGCACCGTTGCCCGCTTGCTGGGTCGATTATCGTTATGTTGGCCGCCAGCCTCAGCCCGCTGGTCTCGTTCGCCCAAAACCGGCCCCCGCTTCAAGCGGCTGCGGTCGTTGCCGCAGGCACTGCAAACGCACAACCTTTGCCATTGGCGCAGACCACGCCAGCCAAGGCCACGGCATTGAAGGTCGGCGAAAGGCGCCCTGATTTCAAGCTAAAGGATCTCGAAGGCGATGACCGACATGTGTCTGAATGGGATGGCAAGTTAGTTTTTCTAAATTTCTGGGCGACCTGGTGCCCGCCTTGTCTGCATGAAATTTCAACGTTCAGCCGTTTGCAGGATGAATACGCCGGGGCTGGCGTACAGTTTTTGGGCGTTGCGCTCGACAACGTGCACGATGTTAAGCGCTTCATCGCTAAACACGGCATGCGCTATCCCACGTTGCATGGCTCGCAAGATGCGATCCATCTGTCGAAAATCTACGGCAATCCGCATGGCAGCCTGCCTTTTACCGTCGTCATCGGCCGTGACGGGAGGGTGTTGCACACCCACGCCGGGGTGTTGCAACGTGCGCAGGCGCAGGCACTAATACTCAAAGCGCTGTGATTGGGCGTGTCTAACACGATTTAAAAGGTGCCGAAATCACTTTGCCAACGCAATGGAATGGGTATTACCCCAACGCACAAACCTGCGTCAGGTTTTTTAAGAGGAGCGTTAGTGATGTGCCGTAATCAACGTTTGCAGTTCGCCGGCGTCTTTGCAATGGGCATCCTCCTCATGGCCATCACAGGGCTGGGGGCTCACGCCGCCGCCGCCAAGCCATCGGCTCGTCAATTATCGCTTCCCCGTGGCGAGGTGCTGGATTTCGGAAGGCCGCCGCCGGTTCCCCGCAGCGCGCTAACGGCTGAGGTGGCCCAAGCACTTAACGTTGCATTTGGCGACAACTTGCGTGCTGGCCAGTGGGGGCCAAAGCAACTGGAGGCGCTGGAAATCCTTGCGGCGTCCAAAGATCTGCGCGTGACGTGGATCATCAGCGACTTTATGCGTGTTGTTTCCAATCCCAAAGTGAATGCGGCGCTGACCGCGGCCGTCAGCAGGCTCATCGGCAGAAGCCTTAGCGGCACGAACGCCTGGGGAATCACCACAGACCACTTGATTGCATGGGACATTCCAGCGCCGCCGGGCTATCTGGCCTTCAAACGCCGCATTTTCACCACCATCGTTCCCGAATGGGAACGCATCTTCAGTGAAGGCGATATCGACTGGCGGCATGTGTCGTGGGGTGGCGTGCGCATTGATGATCGCGCATTCGGCAAGACCGATCTTCCTTGCAATTGCATACCGGCGGCTGACAATCCCACGGTTACAACCGCTGCCGATGCCAGTTGGCTCGACGATAAAGCGGTGGTGTTCGGCGTCGAAGTCAATGGCGAGTTCCGTGCCTATCCACGCCGCATCATGGAGGTCAGGGAAATGGTCAACGATACACTTGGCGGACGCAGTCTTGGCATACCCTACTGCACGCTCTGTGGTTCGGCCCAGGCGTATTTCACCGACCGCATGCCGCCGGGCGTGCAGCGCCCGGTCCTGCGCACATCGGGTTTGCTCATCCGTTCCAACAAGGTGATGTACGATCTGAACACCTACTCGGTCTTCGACACCTTCCGTGGCAATGCCGTCACCGGCTCCCTTGCGAAGAAGGGTATCGTGCTGCAACAAGCGGGTGTGGTAACCACAACGTGGGGCGAGTGGAAAAAAGCGCACCCGAGAACCATCGTGCTGGTTGAGAGCCTGGCGCTGGGCCGGGATTTTGATTTTCGTAACAACCGGGATGCCCATGGCCCCATCTTCCCGATCGGCAACGTGGATGCACGCCTCCCCGTGCATGAAGACGTACTCGGTGTCGTGACCGACAAGGGAACCCCGGTGGCATTCCACATCAAGACGGCGCTTGCCGCTTTGGGCAACGGTGAGAAGATTGTTGTCGACAATGTGCAACTGGTCCTGGACGGGGGCGGTGTGCGCGCGGTGGATGCTCGCGGCAAAGATCTCGGTGGTCATCAGGCGTTTTGGTTTGCGTGGTCGCAGTTTTATCCCAAAACCAGGCTGTGGCCGTTTTGATCAGCGACTGGCGTGTTGGCGAGAGGGTGTTTTTAACGGGCGCAAGATTGCGTTGATGCGGCCGCGTGTCGCGTGCCACGAATTCGCGACGGTTGATGGTCCCCGACTTTGGCCTTTCGGGATAGACTGTGCTTTTCCGCAGCTATTCCAAGGGGCCAGGCTCGCATTAATTTGCGCAGATAGCCGCTAATGAAAAAGAAGTACTCACACACGCCCGCTGTCGCGGGCGTTGTAACTTGAAGCACATTGCGTCGGATTGACTGCGCCTGCCGTGCGGGAATACATTGCGACTTACGCAAAAAGCGTGTTTGAAATTCCTCCAGGAGACGCAGATGCAAGAAAAGGGCAGGCTGAAGGGCAAGGTTGCGCTGATCACGGGCGCGAGTGGAGGGCAGGGGCTGGTCGAGGCGGAGTTGTTCGCGGCCGAGGGCGCGGCGGTCATTCTTGCGGACGTTGCCGATGCACCGGCAAAAGCGCTGGCACGTAGGATCGTGATGCGCGGCGGACACGCAGCTTACCTCAAACTCGATGTCACCAAAACCGCGCACTGGACGCGTGCCGTCAATCTCGCGCGGCGTGAGTTCGGCGCGCTGCATGTGCTGGTGAACAATGCGGGGATGATCAGCCGCACGCCGGTTGCGGAGGTCACCGATGCCGAGTGGGCGCGCGTGCTCGCCGTCAACCTCACCGGCCCGATGATCGGCACGCGTGCAGTGCTGCCGCTGATGCGTGATTCGGGTGGCGGCTCGATTGTCAATATTTCCTCGACGGCGGCGCTGGTGGGCCACCCTGGTGTTTGTTATGCCGCCAGCAAATGGGGACTGCGTGGGGTGACCAAGGCCACGGCGCTGCAATATGTGTCGTGGGGTGTGCGGGTGAACTCGGTACATCCGGCACAGGTATCCGAGACCGGCATGACAGCCAACGCGTCGCCCGCCTATCGCGATGCCAACAATCAGGCCATGCCGCTCGGGCGTGCAGCCCGGCCCGCCGAAATCGCGCAGTGCGTGCTGTTTCTCGCGAGCGACGAATCGAGCTACATCACCGGCAGCGAAATCGTGGTTGACGGCGGCGCCACCTCGATAGGCTTTCCGCATGTGCGCAATGTGCTCGCCGATCAGTACAACAAGCGCAAACGCAAATAGACGGCCACTGGGAGAAATACCAATGAATTTCAGCAACAGCATGGCAACCCGCGCGCGGCTGGCAGTGGCCGTGGGGCTCGTACCCACGCTGGGCGCGGGTATGGCCACGGCGCAAAACTATCCGAACCGGCCACTGCGCGTGATCGTGCCCTATTCAGTGGGCGGCGCCACCGACATCTCGGCGCGCATCATCGCGCCGCGCATGTCGGAGGCCATGGGCCAGCAGGTGGTGGTGGATAACCGGCCCGGTGGCGCCGCCATCATCGGCTTTGATCTGGTCGCCAAGTCACCGCCCGACGGCTACACCCTGTTGCTCGCCAACATCGCGTTCGGCGCGAACACGGCGTTGTTCAAGAAACTGCCCTTCAATGTCGAAACTGATTTTGACCCGGTGACCTTTGTCGCCGTTGTGCCGACGGTGCTGGTGGTGCATCCGTCACTGCCGGTGCGCTCGCTGAAGGAATTTGTCGCGCTGGCGAAGGCCCGGCCCGGCCAGATCAATTACGGCTCCGCGGGTATGGCCAGTGCAAACCACCTGACGACCGAGGTGTTCAAGAGCATGACCGGACTTAACCTGATCCATGTGCCCTACAAAGGGGGCGGCCCCGCCGTTGCCGATCTGGTCGGCGGGCAGATCAACGTGATGTTCGCGACCATTCCTTCGTCGCTCCAGCACGTGCGCAACAAGCGTCTCATCCCACTGGGTGTCAGCAGCAAAAAGCGCAGCGCGGCGATGCCGGAGATGGCGACCATCGATGAACTCGGCGTGAAGGGCTTCGACGTGAACGAATGGCAGGGCATATTCGTACCCGCGCGCACACCGCCCGCTGCGATTGAGCGTCTTCACAAGGAAGCGACCGGCGCGCTGGGCCATCCCGATACCCGCGAGCGCATGATCGGTCTGGGTGCGGACGTGATCGCCAGTACGCCACAGGAACTCGCCGTACATCTGCGGGCCGAACTCGCTCGCTGGGCGAAAGTCAGCAAGGAAGCCAACATCAAGGTGGATTGACGGCGCGCGTAGCACGCCATCTATTGATCTTTTCGTATTTCACGACAAAATCTCCCGCCTTCGGCCCCCTCGCTGCGCTTTCCCCACCCCTTCTCCTGGTGGGAGAAGGGGTGGTGCCGCCCTCTCCCGCCGGGAGAAGGCGATTGCCAACACGCACACAGCACGCCAGTGCTTATGATGTGGGCGCGGTTGTTGAAGCGCGTGTTCGATATCGACATTGAACAGTGCGCGTGCGGCGGCAAGCTGAAGCTGATTGCGGTTATCGAAGAGCCGGATGTGATTGAAAAGATATTCAAACACATTGGGCTTGATCCACAGCCGCCGCCGATTACACCGGCGAGGCGGCGGGCGCAATAGTTTGAGTGGGCTTGAGAAACGGACGGTGTTTGACCAGGCCCAGGGGGTGGTTTGGGCTGCCAACACACACGGCTAAAAATACTCAATTAAATCAATGTATTAGCGATGATTCAGCTACGGCTATTTTAATTGGATTTGGGCAATGCGTCCGCGTCGCTGTGAATTGCGGTTAATTGACCCCTTGGTGGGGGCGGGATACATTGGGGATTATGCAAAAATGTGGTTTGCAATTCCTATACCCGCGAGGCAGTGGATCAGCGTGGCGACGCAACGGCGTTTGGTTGGGCGGTGGTGCATTTTCTGCGGCGTGCGGCGTAACATGATGGTCCTTCGAACCGGTTGCTTACTGGCCGGCGCCTTCGCTGCCGGCGCGGCTGCAATACCCGCCGCCAGCGCACAGACTTACCCCTCTCGCCCGTTGCGCATCGTGGTGCCCTTTGTTGCGGGCGGCACCACGGATATTTTCGCGCGCATGGTGGCGCAGCATTTGAACGAGACGTGGAAGCAACCCGTGGTGATCGATAACCGCGCGGGCGCGGCAAGCAACATTGGCACCGAGCTGGTGGCGCGCGCGTCCGCCGACGGCTACACGCTGCTGATGGCCTCGCCGGGCTTTGTCATCAACTCAAGCCTGCACAAACGCGCGGGCTTTGATCCGTTGAAGGACTTTGCAGCGATAGCCATGGTGGCCATCACGCCACTGGTGGTCACCGTGCATCCGGCGGTGCCGGCAAAAACGCTGGCCGAATTGATTGAGCTGGCCCGCCGTCAACCCGGCAAACTCAATTTCGCGTCGGCGGGATCATCAACGCATCTCGCGGCGGAGTTACTGAAGTCGCGTGCCAATATCGACATCACGCACATCCCGTACAAGGGCACCGCGCCCGCCACCGCCGACCTGATCGGCGGCCAGGTGCAGATGATGATGGACAACATACAGGCGGTGCTGCCCCACCTGCGCGGCGGGCGACTGCGCGGGCTGGCGGTCACCAGCCTGACGCGCGCCACGCAAGCGCCCGAGCTGCCAACAGTCGCAGAGTCCGGCTACGCCGGGTTTCAGGCGGCGTCCTGGTTTGGATTGACCGTGCCCGCGGGCACGCCGCCTGCTGTCGTTGAAAAGCTCAACCGCGAAGTGAATACCGCGCTTGAACGGGATGATGTGCGCAACCGCATGAATGGCATGGGCGCTGAGCCTGGCAAGGGCACCCCAAAGGACTTCCGCCGCTTTATCGAGCAGGAAACGCAAAAGTGGGCGAAGTTGATCGCCGCCATCGGTATCGCCGAAAAATAAATTTTCAACACTGTTTTCAAAGGAACCCGGCAATGGCCAAACGCAAATCCATACGCAGCGACATCGGCTGGAGCACCGCCACCACCATCACGGTCAAGGGGTTTGATCTGTGCAAGGATATCCTCGGCAAACTCAGTCTGGGCGACATGGCGTTTCTGGAACTCACTGACCGTCTGCCCAACGCGCAAGAGTCACCGGTGTTTAACGCAATCGCGGTGACTCTGGTGGAGCATGGCATCACTCCCAGCTCCATCGCCGCGCGCATGACCTACGCGGGCGCACCGGAGGCGATGCAGGCGGCCGTGGGCGCGGGGCTTGCGGGGTTGGGCAGTGTGTTTGTCGGCAGCATGGAAACTGCGGCGCGCATGCTGCAAGAAGCGATTCCCGATCCCAAGGCTGCGGTGAACATCGACGGCATGGCGCAAAAAATCGTCGAGCAATGGCTGTCCGCGAAGAAAATCATCCCTGGCATCGGCCACCCGTATCACAAGCCGGTTGATCCACGCGCGCCACGCTTATTTGAAATCGCCGCGCAAAACGGCTTCAACGGCCCTTACATCCAGTTGATGCAAGCCATCGCGCGCGAGGCGGAGAAACGTTCCGGCAAGCAGCTACCCGTCAACGCCACCGGCGCCATCGGCGCCATCTCCAGCGAGTTGGCACTGGAATGGCGCTTTGTGCGCGGCATCGGTGTGTTTGCACGCGCCATCGGGCTGGTGGGGCACCTGCGCGAAGAGGCAAAAAATCCCATCGCATGGGAAGCCAAGATGCGCATTGATGAAGAGGCGACCGCGCACCAGCGTGGAAAATGACGGTGCCGATCACTCCGCCTTGATGCGTGCACCCCTGATCACCTTCGCCCACTTGGCGCTGTCGGTACGCATGTAATCCACAAATTGCTCCGGCGTGTTGACCAGGGGGTCTGCTCCCTCGTTAAGCAAATGCGGCTTCATATCGGGGCCATGCATGATGCGCGCGCGAGATTATCGGTGCTCGGGAGTAAAGACGCCGCCACCGGCGCGGTAACACTGATTCAGCGCTTTGGCGGCGCGGCCTCCACCAGCTATCGCATAGCGATGGGGCCGAGGACGGGGCGCAAAGTGCTCACGCTGGTGGGCGGCGCCAAGCTGCCTCAATTGCATGATTGCGGGCCGCTAGACGCACTCTGTGCCAATAAACAAGGCTTCAGCCTGCGCGCTGGCGTGCATTGCGAAGCAAATGACCGCAAAGGCATAGAACAACTCGGCCGCTACATCGCGCGTCCCGCGATATCAAACGAACGCTTAAGCGAAAACAAAGCCGGGCAGGTGGTACTCAAGCTAAAGACTGTTTACCGCAGCGGCGCCACGCACATCGTGCTGACACCGATAGAGTTCAAGCAGCACTTGGCCGCACTGATACCCAGACCGAGATTGCACCTGATACGGTTTCACAGCGTCAGCGTGTGCTCGCGTTGAATGCCGGTTTGAGATCGCAGGTGGCGCCGGCACCGCCGCAACGAAAAACCACTGGCGAGGGTGATTGCCAACACGTGCACAGCAAACCGGTACGCATTACGTGGGCGCGGTTGTTAAAGCAGGTGTTCGACATCGACAATGAGCAGTGCAAGTGCGGCGGCAAGCTTAAGCTCATCGCAGTGATCGAAGAACCAGCGGTGATCGAGAAAATACTGACGCGCTAGGGCCTGAGTCCACAGCCGCCGCCGATTACACCGGCGAGGCGGCGGGGCAATAGTTTGAGTGGGCTTAAGAATCGGACGGTGTTTGGCCGAGCCGAGGGGATGGTTTGGGCTGCTCACACGCAAAGCTAAAAATACTAAACTAAATCAATGTATTAGCGATGATTCGGCTATAGCTATTTTTAGGGAATTTGAGCGATGTGTCCGGACTGCGTCCGGGTCGCTGTGAATTGCGGTCAATTGACCCCTTGGTGGGGGCGGGCTACATTGGGGATTATGCAAAAATGTGGTTTGAAATTCCTATACCCATCCCGGGCAACTGGGCCATCAACTCCAGGGCCGAACCGTGACGCGCGGCGAGACCTTCAATGAACCGCCTAATCGCTGGAAACCATGCTCGTAAGTGATTGTTTTTATTGAATTTTAATCAGGCTTGGCGCCTGACTCGCGAATCACCCTACCCCACTTGGCAATTTCCGCCAGCACATACTTGTCAAGCTCGGGAGGTGTCAGTGCCAGTGCATCGGCCCCTATCGCCAGCAAGCGTTCCTTCATCTCCGCCGGGCGCATCATCTGATTGACCTCTTGATTCAGTTTGGCGACCACTGCCACCGGGGTTCTGGCTGGTGCGAACAAGGCGAACCATGCAGACGCGTCGTAACCGGACAACCCGCTCTCGGCAAGCGTAGGCAATTCAGGCGCTGTCGCCGAACGGCGTGCACTGGTTACCGCCAATGCACGAATCTTCCCTGACTTCACATGCGGTATTGCCGACGCCATGTTGCCGAACATCAACTGCAATTGCCCCGCGATAAGGTCGGGTAATGCAGGGCCGCTACCCTTGTACGGCACATGAATCATGCGCGTACCCGTCATTGAACTGAACAACACCGCCGACAAGTGCCCTGCGCTGCCATTGCCTGCGGAGCCGTACGCTAATCTGCCCGGCCTGTCCTTCACGTAGGCAATAAAATCCTTCACCGATGTCACAGGTATTGATGGATGCAACACCAGGATACTGGGCACAACCCCTGCCATCGCCACGCCTGAAAAATCGCGCACGGTGTCATAGGCCATTTTCGAGTACAGGGATGGATTGGTCGCGTGGGATGTAAACGACATCAGCAGCGTATGGCCATCAGGATCGGCGCGCGCCACGATCTCGCTGCCGATCATGCCGCTAGCGCCGCCACGATTGTCCACAATGACAGGCTGGCCCCAAGTATCGGTCAGTTTACGCGCCACCAGCCGCGCCAGGATGTCGGTGCCGCCGCCGGGCGGTGCAGGTACCACTATCCTCATGGGGCGCGACGGAAACGCCCCTTGTGCACCCACCCACGCTGGCAGCAGGCCCAGAATCAACAGCCATCTCATAACGCCCCCTCATCCCTAAGCACAGTTCCGCCTATTCTACGCGCCGCGCTACAACCCCATCTCCTCAAACGCACGGAACAATTACGATCACATAGCAGAACAGGGGGCAAGCAGAACAGAGGGGGCACCCATTAGCCACCCGCTGTAAATAGCACGAATTGAAACCTCGCATCCCCGCGATGCTCGCAGGACACGATCCTCTCGAACACGGGGGCAGGTCAATTAAGATAGCATTGTCCAGGCAGATTGAAAATCGTAATGCTACTATAATAGACTTGACCCCATGTTTAGACATGCATGTTTTACATGACCCCATGTTTTATGAATTGCAGAGCCGCAGCGTTGACGCGCACGCTCGCGGTAGTGTGCCTTTTGTTGATGTGTGGTGCCGGCGCGTACGCGCATGGCGTGGCGGCAGGGGACAAGGGTTATATACAGGAAATCTCCGGCATCCATCTGTTGCCGTTTGTCTATCTCGGCGCCAAACACATGGTCACCGGTTATGACCATTTGCTGTTTCTGGCGGGTGTCATTTTTTTTCTCTACAAGTTAAAAGACATCGCGCTGTATGTGACCCTGTTCGCGCTCGGCCATTCGCTGACCATGCTTTACGGCGTCTACGCCGGTGTGAACGTCAATGCTTATTGGATCGACGCCATCATCGGACTGTCCGTAGTGTACAAGGCGCTCGACAACCTCGGCGCTTATCAACGCTGGTTCGGCGTGCAGCCCGACACCAAAATCGCCACCTTGGCATTCGGCCTGTGCCACGGTTTCGGCTTGGCGGCGAAAGTGCAAGAATACGATATCTCGCGCGACGGCCTGCTGCCCAATCTGCTCGCCTTCAATGTTGGCGTCGAACTCGGCCAGGTGCTGGCCCTGTGTGCGATTCTGATTGCCATGGGTTACTGGCGTCGCACTGCCAGTTTTTTTCGCCATGCTTATGCCACCAATGCCGTTATCCTGTGCGCTGGATTCATGTTGATCGGCTACCATCTCACCGGCTGGCTGGTCACCTGAGCACGCTCGCTTAAGCCGCATGTACAACACCGATCTGCCCACGCGTTCCGAGCTGCCCAGCAGCGCAGCTTTACTGCGCTCGACCGTGATCGCCGCGCTGGTGGCAGCACTGTTGCTGGTGGTTGCGGTACTGCCCGCGGAATACGGCATCGATCCAACGGGCGTCGGGCGCGTGCTCGGCCTGACACAAATGGGTGAAATCAAGATGTCGCTGGCGCGTGAAGCTGGCGCACGTCCATCGGTGCCAGCGGCATCTGCCGCACCTGCCACACTCGCGCCTGCTGC
The DNA here is from genome assembly GCA_005800795.1 of Burkholderiales bacterium. Taxonomy (GTDB): domain Bacteria; phylum Pseudomonadota; class Gammaproteobacteria; order Burkholderiales; family SG8-41; genus UBA5216. Next base: position 10,723 of record SYEN01000010.1, read on the forward strand.
TACAGTGCCGCCGCCGGCTGCCACAAAGCCGCCGGCCGCCGCCAAGGCCGAAGCGCCGCGTCAAGACGTCCTTACCGTCAAACTAAAACCCGGACAGGCCGCTGAAGTGAAACTCGCCATGCGCAAGGGCGCCAGCGCGAACTACGAATGGACGGTGGCAGGCGGCGCAGTCAATTTCGACACCCACGGCGATCCGGTTAACGCGCCAAAGAATTTCTATCATAGCTACGGCAAAGGGCTGAACAAGGCCCAAGACAGCGGCACGCTGCTAGCAGCATTTGACGGCACCCATGGCTGGATGTGGCGCAATCGCGGCGGCGGCGAAGTGACGGTCACGTTGAAGACCAGCGGTGACTATCAGTCGATCGATCGCGTGCTCTAGGGCTGTTGGGGTGAGGCTGAGACCGCCAACGTCAAGAGCTTTGCCACAGATTTGCGCAGATTAACGCAGATTTTTGCCGTATTGAAAAGGGACTATGATAACAAAGCAACAGAGGGGTCAGGTCTATCGAAATAGCATCCACTATGTTATCCTAAAGCCGCTATGTCGCGCCCCATTCGTATTGAATTTCCCAATGCCCTATATCACGTCACTTCGCGTGGCGACCGGCGCGAGGATATTTTCGAGGACGACGAAGATCGGCTTGCTTTTCTTAAAACGCTGGAGCATGTCGTTAGTCAGTTCAACTGGCTTTGTTACGCTTGGTGCCTGATGGACAACCATTACCACTTGCTCGTGCAAACACCGGATGCCAATTTATCCAAGGGCATGCGCCAGCTTAACGGCGTGTTTACGCAAATGAGTAATCGGCGTCACAAACGCGTGGGTCATTTGTTTCAAGGGCGCTTCAAAGCCATTCTCGTAGACAACGACGCTTACCTGCTTGAACTGGCGCGTTATGTGGTACTAAACCCGGTGCGCGCGGGCATGGTCAAGCGCGCTGGCGACTGGCGATGGAGCAGTTACCGGGCCAGTAAGGGGCAAGTGCCTGCAGATGCCTTTTTTGCGGCTGACGGGTTACTGGAGCAATTTGCCGCGCGGCGCAGCGTGGCCCAAGCACGCTACGCGCAGTTTGTGACCGAAGGCATAAAGGCGGCATCCCCGTGGCAACAGCTAAAGGGGCAAGTGTTCCTGGGTAACGAGCAGTTTGTAGAGAAAATGCAAAAGCGTGTGTCAGCCAACCAACGGCAAGACGTGCAAATTCCAGTGGCGCACCGGCGACCATCCCCACCCTCGCTGTCGCAGATCGAGAAAACAACGAAAGATCGCAATGCCGCCATCGTACGCGCGCACGCCACGGGAGGCTATTCCTACCAACAGATCGCACAGCATTTTGGCATACACTTTACCTCGGTGGGGCGGATAGTGAGAGGCGGTCAATGAGGAATGCAATGCTGCTATGATTGACCTGACCCTATGTTCTTGTCGTAGGCCAGCAGGTACGTCTCGCTGCCCGCGCCGCCGTCCAGCACGTCACTGCCTGTACCACCTCTAGCTTGTCATCACCGCCGTTGCCAAGGCGGGTGTCGTTCCCCCCCGCCGCCAAACATCGTGTCGGCGTGCTGCGTGCAGGTGAGGGTGTCCGCCGTGTCGCGCTCGCCATAAATCAGCCCGTGCGCGGTGTAGTTGCGTAGTACGTCTGCGTGGTTCAGCGTGACCGTGCCGGCCGCGCCGCCGTTCCGGGTGTAGCTCTGAATGTCGCTGCCAACGGTGCCGCCGTGGATACTGACGCCGCCAGTTGCCGGCGCAACACTCGGTTGCAGTACGTCGCGCACGTGCAGGTTCAGATAAGTTAATACGCCCGTGGGAGAAACACCGGAAGAGTTTGCTCAATTAATTCGTTTGGAAACTGCAAAATGGGCTAAAGTCATCAAGGCTGCAGGTATCAAGCTACAGTGATTGGACGCAGGATGGGAGAAACAAGTAATTCTTGGGCATAAACGCACTTTTGAGGAGGATAAAAAAGTGTTTAAAAACAGATACTTGCAATACATTCTCGCGATGGCGCCGCTGCTTCATGGCGGGCTAGCGCAGGCGCAATCGCCCGCGTATCCGATTAAGCCGGTGCGCGTGATCGTTCCGTTCGCTCCGGGCGGCGGGCTTGAATTGGTGTCGCGCCCGGTGGTCACGCGCATGAGTGAAAGTACCAAGCAGCCTTTTGTTTTGGAATTTCGCGGAGGCGCCAACGGCATCGTCGGCATGGAAGTCGGCGCGAAAGCCGTGCCCGACGGCTATACGCTGACGACCTCCACCACCGGCAGCCATACCATCAACCCCAACGTACACACGAAACTGCCGTTTGATGTGACGCGCGACTTCGTGCCGATCACCAACTTCGGCGTAGCACCTTTTGTGCTGGTGTGTCATCCCACGCTCGCCGCACGCAATCCGCGCGAACTGGTGGTTCTCGCAAAGAGCCGCCCGGGCGAACTCAATTACGGCTCACCTGGCGTGGGCGGCATCAATCACCTGGGCATGGAATTATTTGCGCAACAAAGCGGCGGTCTGCGCCTAACCAACATCACTTTCAAGGGCAGCGGACCCCTGCTGGTCGACCTGATGGGCGGTCATGTGATGCTGGCCTTCGATTCCATACAGGCGACCGGGCCGCATATCAAGACCAAGCGGCTGCGCGCGCTGGGTCTTGCCGCGGATAAGCGCACGCCGGTTGCCCCCGAGATTCCCACCCTTACCGAAGCCGGTGGCCCACCCGGCTATGAACTCATCTCGTGGTACGGCCTCTCTGCACCAAGCGGCACACCGGCGGACATCATCGCCAGTTTGCACGCCGAAGCCGCCAAGGCGCTGGGCAATAACGAATTGCGCGAACGCATGATGGCCACCGGCGTCACACCCATAGGCAGTACGCCGGCGGAATTCGCGGCGACGATCAGGGCGGACTTGGCGAAATGGGCGAAGGTGGTGCGCGCGGCGGGGATCAAGATCGAGTGATGTCGGCTCTGAGAGCAGAGTGGATATATCGTCAAAGCCTGTTATGAACTTTATAAAACCTCAATTAAAACAAATACTCACAGGAAAGAATTTTTCCCTCACCCCTTCCCCTCCCCCGGAGGGCGAGGGGTTTTAAGCCATTCTCCCCGCGGGAGAAGGGTGGGGAGAGCGCAGCGAGGGGGCAGCAGGCGGGAAGCGCTTTTGGATGAGCCGCAAGTTTATGACAGGTTCCAGGCAGGTTGCGCTGAAGTAGCGGCCAGCGCCGCGCTCGAGTGGTGAGAGCGAGTCCAGGACGGTGAACACCATCACTGCGCGCGGCACGCCGCGCTACGATTGATGCTGCCTGCGCCTGTTACGGCTTGATACCCAGCAGGTTTGCCGCAGTGCCACCCAGCATGGCGATACGCTCTTCGTCAGTGAAACCAGGCGTCTCCATGATATGCGTCACGGGGTCTTCGTGCCACGGTATGGGATGGTCAGTGCCGATCACGAGTTGGCTGGAACCGACCATCGTTGCAAGATGGCGCAGCATGTCCGGGGTGAACACCAGCGTGTCGTAGTACATGGTCTTCAGGTATTCGGTGGGTTTCTTTTTCAGCTTCACTTCGGGATTGCAGTGCCACGGCGCCACCCGGCACGGATGATCCGAACGCGGCGCATAGGAGGGCAGGTAACCGCCGCCATGCGCTGAACACAGCTTGAGATTGGGAAACTTGTCCAGAGTACCCTCGAATATCAGTTTTGACAGACAAATCGTGGTGTCAAGTGGATTGCCGATGGTGTTGGCAAGCCAGCCGTTGCCCTTGAACCGATGATTGAGTTCCGGCGTGCTCTGCGGGTGGATGAATATCAGCACGCCCAGCGATTCGGCCTTGGCCCAGAACGGGTGAAATTTGCTGTCGCTAAATTCCTCGCCGGCGCAACTGGCACCCACTGCGGCGCCACGCAGCCCGAGTTTCTTCACGCCGTGCTCCAATTGCTCGGCAGCGAGTTTCGGGTCTTGCAGCGTGACCGAGGCATAGGCCACAAAACGATCCGGGTAGGTGGCGCACATCTCGGCGAGTTTTTCATTTTGCACGCGGCAGATTTCAGCCGCGAGATCGCGGTTCGTGCGGTACCAGGTGGGGTTGATGGAAAGCGCTTCGATATCGACGCCCTGCTTGTCCATCGCGGCGATACGCACGGGCCCAACTTCATCCATATTGGGGAATTGCTGCTCAACGGCGGTCTTGCCTTCCAGAGCCAGCGCCTCGGGCACCACGCAGTGCGCGTGTACATCGATGGTCTTGACACGTTTACCGCCGATCACGACTTGCCGCCGTTGTCCGCCGGCGGCAGCCTGCATGCCGTTGGTCATTTCGCAACCGGTGAACACCACCGGTGATTTCCTGCTTGTGTCGCGTTCGTTCATTTGTACTCTCCTGGTGTGAATGAAATTGACGGTAGTCTGTTGCGATTGTTTATAAGGGCTTCGATGCTGAAAGTATCTCTCCGACATGCCCATGTGACTCATCCGCCATGGACTGTCGACGGATGTTGCGTGCATGTGCATGACGGCGAATGCCAACCATATCCGCGTCGTTCCGAGCAGATGACGGACAGGGCGCCTATTAAAAAATTAATCAATCAAAACAGATATTTGTTCGACGCAATTTTAACGCACTACGCGCGTACGTAACTGGCTTCAATTGCGCGTAGTCAGACTGTGTCACGCAATATCCCTGACACGAGGGTGCAGGGCTTTTTGCTTTCCCGGTGCTTCATCGAGCGTTTCGTGTAACCTGACTCCAGAGGGTCTCGTTCTGATTGCGTAGCAATCGTGCACCTAAACTAAGCTAAGGAGTTTTGCCAATGGAATTCGGCGTTGCTGTAGGAACCATTGCCGCCGTGGATTATGCGCAGCACGGCGAGCGGCTCGGGTTTACACGCTGCTGGGTGCCGGATACGCCGCTGATCCGCTCGAATGTATTCGCCACTCTGGCCGCAGTGGCGCTGACGACCAAGACCATCAAGATCGGTACTGGCGTACTGGTGTGCGGCATGCGGCTAGCGCCCGAGGCAGCCAGCGGTATCGCCACCGTAAACGCGTTGGCGCCTGGGCGCACCTTTGCCGTCATCGGTGCGGGCAACACCGGGATGCGCATGATGGGCCTGCGTCCTACCGGTGCGAGAGCCATGCGCGAATACGTGCGCGTGGTCAAAGCCCTGCTGCGGGGCGAGGAGGTGCTGTACGCCGCCGGAGGCCCCGGCAGCGAGCCGTGCCCCGTGCGTTTTACGGGGCTGGAACAGGAACATGTGCGGATCGACCCCGTGCCGGAAGTTCACGTCGCGGGAAACGGCCCGTTGTCGCAGGCCGTTGCCGGCGATACCGGCGATGGATTGCTGGTTGCCATTCCGCGTGGCGGCACCTTTATAGAGGCGTTGGCCAACGCGAAGCGCGGCGCGGCAAAAGTGGGCCGCACGCTGCCCGACAACTATCACACCGCCGCGCTGGTGAATCTTCTGATGCTTGAGCCGGGTGAATCGCTCACGTCCGACCGGGTTATCAACGCCGTCGGGCCTTCGGTGATGGCGAACTTTCACTATCTCGCTGACTGGGTGCGTGAAACCGGCAAGGCGCCGCCCGCCTACATCCAGCCGGTGTGGGACGACTACATGGCCTTCGTCAAACGGCAAGCAGGCGCGGACGCGCACCTCGCGCTGCACGAGACGCACTACCTCACGCTGCAACCGGAAGAAGCACGCTTTCTTACGCCGCAGATTCTGCGCAACTTCTGCATCATTGGCGAACCGCCGGAACTCATCGAACAACTGCGCCAGCTCGAGCGCGAGGGCCTGAAGCAGGTCACGTTCTTCCCGCCGTTCAAGGAACGCTATCAGGTGATGGAGCGCTTTGCGAAACAGGTGATGGACAAGATGTAGTGCGTGGCCCGGCCTGCAGGGCTGGGTGTACAGCTTGGAGGAACCCGTGCGGCACGCGACTTGCCTTGCGCACTGCGCTTCAGGCCTTTGCCTTCTTCCGGATCACGTACACCACGGCTGCCGGCCAGAACAACATCAACAGCACCACCAGCAGTACGACGTTGATCTCGTTGCCCGGCGCGGCCGTACTAGCGGTTGCCTGCGCGGCGGGGGCGCTGTGCAAGCTGGCCAGCACATCGCGCTTGAACTGGTTTAGATGGTCTGCGGTAACGCCCGTGCCGCAGTACTGACAGCGCGGCGGATTGGATAAGTCCAATTGCACAAGCTGACTGATCTTGTGGCCGCACTTGGCGCAATCGGCCTGCACCAGAAACGTGCTTTGCAAACGCGAGTTGATGATTTTGTCGCTGCGACTGTCAAAAGTGTAGGCCGCGTGTCGTTGCGCGTTGATGTGCTTGAGACTGGCCAGAATAAATTCACGCGATTGTCCCAATGCAACAGTCAGGCCCTCGACATGCGCCTCGCCAGCGTGATCCAGCGCATTCCAGAGAGCGATGATTTTTTTCTCTCGGGCGCGATAGGTGTAACCAATCCCCAGCAAGATCAATCCATTCAGCAAGAATATCAAGCGTACCAATGGAAAGCCGGGGTTGGAATTTTCAACCGTGAACCGTTCGCCCTTGTCGCGCGTGATGTCGCGGCGGGCTACTTCCAGCGTGCGGCCCGCCTTGTTGGCGAAGGTGTAGTTCGTTGTGTTTCCGCTTCTTTCTTTGACGACCAGGTCGTTCCAGCGGAACGGATCCAGCGCAACGGTTAAAAGACCCGTCACCAGCAAAAACCAGCCAATGGCTATAAAGTAATTGTCGATCTGGTAAATGTTTTTGTGCGGCATGGTGGTCGATGGCGTGCGGGCTTGCCAGGAGGAAAACTGCCTTGGTCGGAACGTTTATTTCCAGGCAGATCACCATACCATATGCCGCAAAAATTGCGTGGGGCGCGCATGTCGAGAATGAGCTGCTGCTGATCTGTTACTGCCTTAAAGCAGTTTGCCGCAGCGACAAGAGTGGGATCGGCCGAATTCGGTTTTTTCCGCTTTGCCGTATTGACCTGGCGCACCACGCCTGCCATAGTTTCAGGGCACACAGGATTCGCGTAAATCTTTCAGGCGAATGTAATTTGTCCACTTGGAATCTGAGGTCTGACACAGTGATCATCAAGTTGTTGCGTCGTATGTCGGTGGGAAAGCGGTTGGCCACAGGGTTTGGCGTGGTGCTGGTATTGATGGCCGTGCTGACCGGCGTGGCGCTTTACGGTTTCAGCGAACTGCACCAGATCAACGGGCGGCTGGCTCAGCAGAACAAGGGGCCGGCTACGACGAGCGCTGAAATGTACGCTGTGCTGCGCGCAGCCGTGCTGATTATCGGTGTGCTGGCGGCGGTGGTGGCGGTGTTTTTCTCGCGCCGCGTGGCGCAGATGATCACGCGGCCGATTGCCCGCGCGGCAACGGTGTCCGACGGCATTGCGCAGGGCAACCTTGCGCAGAAGGTCGATGTGAACCATCACGGAGGTGAGCTCGGTCTGTTGTTGCATTCCATGCAGAATACGATTTACCGCTTGCGCGAACTCGTAGAGGCAGTGCGCGACCGGGCGGAGGTTGTGCAAAACGGCACCCGCGAGATCGCGCGCGGCAACGCGGAACTGTCCTCGCGCACCGAGCAGCAGGCTTCGACGCTGTAGGAAACCGCCGCCTCGATGGAGGAATTCACCACGTCGGTCAAGCAAAATGACGGCAATGCCAATCAGGCCAAGGTGCTGGCCATTGGCGCCTCGGAAATTGCTGCTGAGGGTGGTCGCGTGGTGGCCGATGCCGTCACCACCATGCATGGCATTTCTGAAGCCTCAAGGAAAATTTCGGACATTATTGGCGTAATCGACAGCATTGCATTCCAGACAAATATCCTTGCGCTG
>SYEN01000077.1 GCA_005800795.1 Burkholderiales bacterium
AGCCAAAGACAGAAAAAAATAAATAAAATCACATAGTTATGGCCATAGCAACGAGCAAGACTACTCGCACCGCTCCGGCCCCGGCAAAGCCGGACAGGTTTTCTGATAGGGTCGCCTACCTAAGTGTTGCCGCCACTCGCCGCAGGTAAGATTGCGGTTGGCAATACGGCAAGCTTCTATCGCAAGCGCTTCTGATGCCAACTGCCACATCAAAACATTGGCGTGATCTGCCGATATGAGTTTCCTCCCATCCGGGCTGAAGGCAAGGCGATGTACTGAACTCTTGTGGCCATGAAGCGTGGCTACTCGCGTGTGAGTGATAGCATCCCACAACATCACGCTCCCATCTTCACTTGCGGAGGCAACAGTTCTATTGTCAGGACTAAAGACAATATCCAAAACGGTCCTTTGATGACCGACTAGCGTAGCAAGTCGTGATAGGGTTGTTACGCTCCATAGCAAGATGTCATCACCGTCTGCAGTTGCTAGTAATTTGCCATCAAGGCTAAATGCAATGCGCCTTACGGCACCCTTATGTCCACCTAACGTAGTAAGCCTTGTTCGTGTTATAATGTTTCAAAGTATTGCTGACTTATCGTCGCTAGCAGAAGCCAAAATATTACCGTCAGCGCTATAGATAAGTTGATTGATAAAACTCTTATGCCCCTAAACGTGGCCATACGACTACGGGCTTTCGCATCCGACACAATTACTGTATTTCCGTCGCCGACAGAAGCTAGTGTTTTACCGTCAGGGCTAAGAACTTCTCTATCCGTGGAAAAGTCGTTGTTAGCAGAGACGATAACTTTACCATCAAGACCAAAACTTAAATGCCTCGCAGCACTATCGTGTTTTTGCAGCACATTAAGATGAGCGCTATCAGTAAGATCCCACAAGATCACTGTTTTGTCTGCGCTCGCCGAAGCGAGCGTTTTGCTGTCGGGACTAAAAGCAAGAAAGTTAACTTCAGCTTTATGTCCTTCTAGCTTAGCTTTACTTTTCCAATCAGCGGAGGTGATATCCCACAATTCCAGTTTATTGTCCTTGCCAGCGGTAGCAAGAATCGCACCATCCGGACTAAAAGCGAAGTGGTTGATAAGACCGGTCCGAATCTTAAGTCGAGGTCCACCGTCTCTGTCATAACTCATTCCATCTCGGAAAAAAACGCCACCACCAGCATTCGTTGCGCATTTTTTACCGTCGGGACTAAATGCCGGAGAATGTCCTTGGTGGGGCAACAAGGCACGTAGCGCGTAGGCTTTTGCATCCCACAAAATGACTGATTTATCACCCCCAGCTGACGCAAGAGTCTTACCGTCAGGACTGAATGCAAGACTAACAATAAACTCCTTGTGCCCCTCCAACTTCGCGAGGCGTGAACGAGTAGACGTATCCCAAAGGATCACCGTCTTGTCGTAACTGGCCGAAGCAAGTATCTTGTTATTAGGACTGAAGGCAAGATACACAACAAAGCCCTTATGCTCCGCCAGAGTCTCTAGGCGCGCAAATGTGCTGGTGTCCCACAGTATCACCGTTGAGTCAAAGCTCGCCGATGCGATGGTCTTGCCATCGCTGCTAAAGGCAACGTGATTGACGGCCCCCTTATGCCCCTCCAAAGTCGCCAAACGCGTACGAGTGCCGGTATCCCACAGCATCACAGTTTTGTCAAAGCTGGCCGAGGCTAAGATATTGCTGTCTGGGCTGAACACAAGGTGGCGAATGGAAGACTTGTGTCCCTCAAATTTTGCAAGTCGCTCTCGTGTACGCGGATCCCACAACGTAACTGTATTGTCTTCGCTAATAGAAGCAAGGAATTTTCCATTTTGGCTGAAGGCAACGTAAGTAATTGCCACCTTGTCACCATGTAAGTAACCAATCAATGGCAGGGCGCCTTGTAATTGCTGCAGCAAACTACGTCGGCTTTCATAGTCTGGTAACACACGTAACGCCTCTGCGTTCAGTACTAGGGCAAGATCGGTATTAGGTTTGCCTATTCGATCGGCCGTAGCTATTAAGCGCGAAGCGAGTGCCTCACGCAGAAGCAGTGTGGCCTGTCCACGTAAGTCCCATACATACCACGCGCCTAAAAGGACAGCGAGCAATCCTGCTGCCAACGTACCGCCAAGAATACGATTGCGCCGTTGCTTCTTTGCCGCCTCGCGCTCCCGCGCAAGCGCGGCAGCCTCGGCTTCACGCGCCTTGCGCGCATCGCGGCTGTCCTGCACCACACGGGTGAGAATGTCGTGGGTCAGTTCCAAACGCCGCACGCCCAGACGTTCTTCTTCTCGCACCAGCCGCCGCTCGATGAGCGCGCCCAACGCCTCGGCGGTTACGTCCTGCTGCGCCAGCGCATCATCACGGGCATAGCTGTTACGATAGCCACTGGCGGTAAGCAGATTATCCTCGACAAACACGCGAACCGCCGGCGCCAACCCCTCGAAGCTGCGTTCGTAAAACCCGGACAGAATTTCTTTTTCCGCGCCTTCCAGCAGATGCGCGGCAATCACCGGTTCATTCAGCTTCTGGCGTTTGATGTTGAGTTCACTGCACACCACGCTCAACAGCGCGGGGTCGATTTCCAGTTCCGGCAGTTCTTCCACCGTGGGCGGCGGTTCCGGCTTGCCGCGCCCGGCCAGGCCAATAATGCGCCGGGCCATCAGGCCGTCGACCAGATGTCCGCCGCTTTGCTGGATTACGTCGAAGGCCTGCACGCCCGTCATCGCCTGCAAGCGAAAACGGTTGTGCATGAGCGAGGGGATGGAATGCTTCAGGCCTTCCATCTCGGCCAGAAAATCCTCGCGAAAACTGACCATCAGTTTGACGGTTTGCGCGCGAAAATCGTAGCGGCGGCCCTGCGCAGTGCCGGTGGTGTCGTCCAGTTGCGCCTTGAGCGCGGCGGGCATGCGATTTTCGATCAGGTCACCCAGTTCGGTGATAAAGACTTCGCAGCGCTCGCGTGTACGGGTATCACCCTGGTTACCCTGGTCGCCCTGGCCGATGGTGAACAACTCCTCGAACTGGTCAAACACCAGCACCGGGATCACCGGACGGTTGCGCGCACTCCAGAATTCGCAATCGCTGCGGTGAAAAAACGACCACAGGGTTTCATCCGGATTTGGCGTTGGCGCTTCAATCTGGTGGGCAGCGCAGGCCTCGCGCAGCGCGCTCAGCACCTGCACGCGCAACGCGGCGGCGATGCGGTAGTTTTGCCCTGCATATTTCATCGGCCCCAGTGAGCGGCGCACCTGACGCTTAACCGAGACGGAATCGCTGTGATCGAGGCGTATGTAGACCGGCAGGTAATCCTGTTCCCGCAGCAGCGGAAACAGACCCGCGTTGAGCAGCGACGACTTGCCCAGCCCGGAGCGTCCGAACAGCACGGTAAGAATTTCACGCTGCACACGGGCAAACAGTTCGACGGCTTCGGCATCACGCCCATGGAAAAAGTCTTTGTCGGCCTCGGTAAACGACGCTAGCCCCGGCCACGGGTTATCGTGGTCAAGCCGGGCGGGCACGGCTATGGGCGTGTCAGCCATGTTCAGGCCGCTCGCTGGCGGCGATGGTAATCGCGCACCAGTTGCTTGAGGCGGTCGGCAAACGCCGGCGTCACTTGCCCATCCGCCAGCGGAGTCCATTGCGCACCGCGAAAGCGCTGCGGCACGCGGGCGCTATAAGCCGGGGTGCCTTCGAGTGTGACGGGCATGATGAACGGCACGTCATCGGCAAAATTCAGCGCGCGGTCCGCGGCAAGGTTCCATTCCTTGCGAAAATAACCTTCCTCGCGCGCCTCGGTGGCGCGCGAAATCAGCGGCAGGAATAACGAACAGCTTTCAATGTTAAGGCGGATTTTCGGATCCCATGCGTCGCCTGCCTGCAACTCGCCTTTGTCGAGCCATACGTCCAGACCGGCGGCTTCGAGACCCTGCCCCAGCGTTTGCGCGGCGGGCAGGTTTTCCCTGGCGTAGCTCACGAAAATCGCGCCCGGTTTCATGTAACCGCTATCGCTAGTAGCGGCGGGCGCCGCGGATGGCTTGGCTGTTGCCGCCTGCGGATTGCGTTCGCGCCAGCGCACGGCCAGTTCCGCCGCAAATGCCGCGGGCGATGCGGTAACCAGATGGGTCTCGCGGCTGTAGGTGTTAAAGAAGGTGACAAGATTGGGGTCACTCGCGGCGCCGTGGCTGACCAGCACTTCCATGTGGCGCTTCATCGACAGCGGCTGGCTTTTAGCCGTGCGAACAAAAAACCGTGCCAGCCAGTCGCCAAACCCCGCGCCGAGGATGAGCAAATGGTTTTTGCCGAGTTCGTCGAACAGCCGCATAGGCTGGCGCGCCCGGTCCTGTAGAGCATTGACGAATTCGAGCATGTCGTCATCGCAAATCACGTAATCGGGCGAGGCAGATGCCCGACCGAGCAACTGGAAGACTACCGGCGCCATCAGCGACTTGCGTTCGCTGCGCAAATCCTGCACGTCGTTGTAGGAATACGCGATTTCTTCGGTGCGTGCTTCGCCGGCAAAGCGTAGTTGGTTCACCGCGCCCGCGAGCAGATTGTCGAAAGTGAGACTGACAAACAGATCAAACTGTGGGATTGAAGCCAGATCGAGCAGCGGCTGGGGCAATTCAGCAGGCAGCGCTTTTAAAATTCCGCGAATTTCGCGGTAGAGGTCTTCCTTGCCGATGCGCTCGGCGGCACGCCCGTAGCGGGAAACGACTTCGTTCAGGGAGTAGTCCGAAGCAAGACCATCGAGCGGTATACCAAGATCTGTCGCGAGGCGATCGGCGATGTCTCGGTAAAGCGGTTTGGGTGATTTCACCGGCCCGGTAATGAGTAGTTCTTCACCTACCACGGGAATAACCCGCCGCTCCTCGATGTAATCGAGCAGCTTGCCCCACAAGCGTTCGGAACCTGCCGCCATTAACACCGCTCCCGTGCTGGCATGCGCCTCGCCATTATGCTGTTACACCCGGCGCTGGTTATTGAACTATAAATTCTGGATTTGCGTTGCCCCAGGCAATAATTTTACTCGAATGCCACGGCATCAAGCCCGCACGATCAACGCATCCAGCACGCACGCGCCCGCGCCATTCTCGTAAACCATCAGCGGATTGATATCCAGCTCCGCGATCTCATGCCGGAAATCATGCGCGAACCACGACAGCCGCACGATGGCATTCACCACCGCGTTACGGTCGCGCGCGGACATGCCGCGCACGCCCGCAAGCAATTTCACCCCGCGCAGTTCATCCAGCATTTCGTTCGCCTGCCGGGGTGTCACCGGCGCCGCGCGATAGGCAAAATCTTTCAGTACTTCGACGTGTATGCCGCCAAGACCCGCTGCCACGATAGGCCCGAACACCGGGTCCATCACCACGCCCAGCATCATTTCCACGCCGGGGCGCGCCATTTCCTGCACCAGCATGCCGTTGATTTTGGCTTGCGGTGCGTAGGCCTTTGCCGATTTGACGATGGCCTCGAACGCCTCGGTAATTGCCGCAGCGCCTTCCACGCCGATGCGCACGCCGCCCGCTTCGGTCTTGTGCGCGATGTCGGGCGAATCGATTTTCAGCACGACCTTACTACAGCTCATTGCGCCGATTTTCTCGGCAAGGCTCACCGCTTGCGCGGCAGTTTCGGCGAGCGCTTCCCGCGTCATTGGCAGACCGTAGCAGGCCAGCAATTCCTTCGCCTCGCGCTCGGTGATTTTTGCGCCGAGCTTTTTAAAACACGCAGAGGCTTCGGTATACTGCACATTCGCCGGGCGCTCGGGCGTCAACGCACCCGATTTGCGCGCGCGCACGAACTGGCCGAAGTCATACGCGGCGCGTATGGCTCGCGTGCACGGCGTGGCATCGCGGTACACCACCACGCCCTGGCCGATGAGATCACGCGCCTTGTAATCCTTGTCGTCCATGCAGCCGCCCACCCACAGCATCGCCGTTTGCTTGCCGCACTGGTTCATGATCTCGACGGTTTGATCCATGTTCTTGCGCGTGGGAAACGGCACGATGGGAATCATCACATCCACACCCGGATCGGCGGCAATGGTGGTCAGCGCCTTGCGATAAAACTCCTGATCGCCGGTGGCGGCCGAGGTCAAGTCGGTCGGGTTGCCCACCTTGCCGTAGCCAGGCATGAGCTTCGCCAGTGCTTCCTGCGTTTGCGGCGCAAACGGATTCCACTGCAGATCGAAAATCGCGCCAGCGTCGGCGAGGTTGACGATGTTGCCGCCAGTGGGCGCCACCGCCGCCAGCCCGCGCCCTTTGGGCCACTTGCGATGACGCAAAAACACCGCCGTTTCATACAACTCGTTGCACTCGTGCACCTGAATCAAGCCGTACTGCCGGCACACCGCCTTGATGATGTCGTTGTCGCCGGCAATGGTGCCGGTGTGCGAGGCCGCCGCACGGCTGCCGGCATCGGTCGAACCGATTTTCAGAATCACCAACGGTTTTTCAAGTTCGGCCGCTTCCTCGGCAAGGCGGCGGAATTTGTCGCCGTTCTTGATGCCTTCCACTGCCATCAAAACAATGTTGGTGGATTCCGAATGCAACATGAAGCGCGCAAAATCCAGCGTGTCGATGTCGGCCTCGTTGCCGCAGCTCGCTTCGTAGCTGATGCCCAGCCCATGTTCCATGGCGCGCCACATCACGTTGATCTGGCCCAGGCCGCCGCTGTGGCTGACCACGCCAATGTCGCCGGGCCGCGCGCTCGGGTCGCGTATCGCCGCTGTCGATGTCATGGCAAAGCGATCAATGAAATTAATGATGCCGTTGCAATTTGGCCCCATGAAGCGGATACCCTTCGCCTTGCCGAATTCAATCAGGCGCTGTTGCCGCGCGCGGCCTTCGTCGGTGCCCGATTCTGCAAAGCCGCCGCTGAACACCGTGGCAAAACGCACGCCGATGGACGAGCAGTCTTCGAGCACGTCAAACACCCGCTCGCTAGATACCACGATGCCGACATGATCCGGCGCCTCGGGCAGTTCCTTTATGCCCGGATAACACTGCAACCCATGAATATCTTTCAGCCGCGGATTAACCGGATAAATCTTCCCGGCAAATCCGAAACGCGTCATTTGCTGGAACACGCGTCCACCGAAAGATGTCGGGTGATCCGTGGCGCCCACCAAGGCAACGCTGCGTGGGGCCATGAGAGGGGAGATGTCAGGGAGGTCGTTTAAGGGGATTCGGGCGTTCATTTTTCAGATTCATCAGAATTTGTGGAAAGCGATCAATGAATTGCATGCGTAACGCATTATCCGCCAGGCAGGGATAAAGCATTTCTACTTCAAGGTTTCAGGCTGCATATTACGTTGAAGAAAACACCAGTTGGATCATTGCTCGAAACTTGGTACGGTCGAAGATGCCACAGGCAATCACATCGCGCTTGAATCTGGGAAACCACAACTCTAACTGGTTGAACGAGTACAATTTATTCGGAGTGTCGTGCACTTGCAACGTCAGATGCGAGGCCGAGTAGTCTTTGAAACAGCGGTTCGCGCATTGAGCAGTTCATGAAAATGATGCAAATCATACTTCGTGCGGGATGCGTGCGACAAGGCACTGATGTCCATAGGTTTGGGCGCACCACCTATCTCAGCAGTCTAAACGCAACCATCGGGCATAAATTCTATACAAACAAAGCGACGCGGCGGAAAAGGTACACTCGATTTCGCGGCACCCAATGTTTACTGCATGCACCCACGCAACCATCGCCGAAACCGTGGACCAGGCCACTTGCTGGGGCCGGATTGCTCGATCAACCCCGGCACGCCGGATGCGCTGCTGCATGCTGTGGGGAATACGCTGGCTGGCAAATAACCGTGGTTTCCGCACGCGGGCGAAAAGGTACGTGGCCGAAACTACCGAGTAGCCGCGCCCGCTGTCCCTAGCACGCAGACAAAGTTGGACTCATCGTTCATGTCGCCAGTACCCTGGTACCGCGCCACCTGCGGAAAAGGGCACAGCGGTCGCGTGCGTTGCACTTTGCCGCCGCTGTGGCGTGTGGCAACGATGCGCACGGGCTTTTCGTTTTGTTCGACCCACTTTGAAATTGCGCCCATCCTGTCGAAAGCATCGGGACCGGGGCCGCCACGACAATGCAGCACTCCCGGCATCATGAACAGTGCCATCGACGATTTCGCAGTTTCGCCCACCACCGATACTACATTGTCGTGGTAGATGAGGGTGTTCTCGGCAGGCACCTGCGGGTCGGCCCACCCGTGCCATAACAGCAGTTTGCCGCCTCTCTCGAAGAACGGCTTGAGGTTGAAATTATCGGAAGCCAGCAGACCCTTGTCCATTTTCGCCGCGCGCTCGATGTCCTGCGCAATGGTGTCAAGGCGAAACGCGTGCTGGGTGTCCTTGAGGTGAAAATTGCGCACGCGCGCCAGCGAGTTAGGTAGCGGCTCGGGGCTGCCCAATGTCGCCCACCACAATTCGCTGCCTGGATGCAGATGTGGCTGCAGCAACACCCGGCCGGATTTACTCTCGCGAAACGGCGAGGTCATGGCTTTCGCCGACTCCACCTGCGGTGCAGTCAAGCAAGAGGGACCGTCTTCGCCCTTGCACAGCAGCGACCCATAGTCGAATGGGCAGGCGCGTGGGTTTTCAATCAGGCCGTCCTGCGCGCCATCCAGTCCATCGCACGCCAGAATTACGGCGGCGTGAATCATTGGAAACTTGTTTTCAGGAATACGGCTGCCGGGTGCACGATTGACAAAGAGATTCACGCCAATGCGCCCGGCATCCAGACGCGCCTGATTCCAAGACGGCGCGCCGGCCACAATGCTGTCGAAATCGCCGGGGTAGCGCTGCGCACTCGTTATGCCGTGACGCCCCCCGCCGGAACACGCGTTGTAGTACGACCACGCTGGTGCTTTGCCGTAGAAAGCCGCGATCACCGCCTTGGCTGCCACTGCCATTTCATGCGTCGAGCGGTACGCAAAATCCACCAACTTCTCCGGATGTCCCGGCATAAAATCGGCGTTGCCACCGACATGTCCCGTGTCCGTGCCGGATGTGGCATATCCTTCGGCCAGAGCCTCGGCCATCACGGACATCGGGATCACGCCTGCGAGTCCGCCATCACCAACAGCCTGAAAGCGACCGTTCCAACCTGCCTGCGGCAGCCAGACTTCAATGCGAATGTCCGAATCGATGCTCGGTCGCGCGGAAATCATCACCCGGCAAAACGCCGGCAGGCCTGCCAATTGCTGCCGCGTTTGCGGCGCAGCGGCGGCCAGCTCTGGGGGTGCGAATGCTCCTGCCGCAATACTTTGCACGCCCGTCACGGCTGCGCCAGCGAGCGTCACGTGCTGAAGGCCGTCGCATATGGACGCCACTGCCAGTGACGGTTGCAAACACACCAGCACGAGCGTTGCGATAGCGCCTGTAAGACGGTTCATAAATTCTCTGGAGGCAGAGTGCTTGTTACAGTTTCAGTGCGGCAACTTCGGCGAGGCGCTGCGCGTGAGTTCGACCTGATGGCGAAATCCTCCTTCGAAAGTCGGCTGCAGCACCATTTCACCAAGGTTGAACCTTCCGACGGCTTGCATCATCACCTGCATTTCCCGTGTCATGGCTTCGGCCATTGCGGCAATTTCTTCCACCAGCGCCGCGTTTTGCTGCGTGGATTGCTCCATCGCCAGGATCGCGGTGTTCACCTGATCGATGCCGCCCGCCTGATCGCGCGATGCCGTGCTGATCTGATTGATCATATCGCGCACCCGCACCACCGAATCGACCACTTCCGTCATTGTGCTGCCCGCCTGCTGCACTTGGGTAACACCAGAACCGATTTTCAGCACCGAGTCACCGATCAGCATTTTGACTTCGCGTGCAGCGGCAGCGCTGCGGGGCGCAAGTGCGCGCACTTCCGAAGCCACCACCGCTAAGCCACGGCCCTGCTCACCCGCGC
>SYEN01000078.1 GCA_005800795.1 Burkholderiales bacterium
GACCGGATCGCAAAAGGGCTTGATGACGCCCCCCGGCATCGCCATCGTAGCCGCCAACGCCAAGGTGCAGGCAGTGCATAAAACGGCCAATATGCGCACCTTCTATTGGGATTGGACGCAGCGAGACGGCGCTGAGCACTATCAGAAGTACGCGGGCACACCGCCGATGCACACGGTGTTCGGCCTCAGAAAAGCCCTCGACATGATTATCGCCGAGGGCCTGGAAAATGTCTGGCAACGGCATGCGCTGCTGGCCGGGGCGACGCGGCGCGCGGTGTCGAAGTGGAGCGTGTGTGAGGTGTTGGCGTTCAACATCATCAACCCGGCTGAACGCTCCAATTCCGTCACCAACGTACTGGTGCAGGGCCGCGATCCCCGGACCCTTCTCGACTTCGCGCGTACGACGTGCGGTGTGGCACTGGGCCAGGGTATCGGCAGTCTGTCGGGCAAGGCATTCCGTATCGCTCACATGGGCCACATTATTGCGCCGATGCTGCTCGGCACGCTGGGCGCCATTGAGATCGCGCTGAAGGCGCTCGGCATTCCCCACGGCAAAGGTGGCATCGACGCTGCCGTGGATTACCTTGGGCAAGCGCTCAAGGTATGAGGGTAGTCTTGACGTCGCGCACCGCGAGGCGTTAACTGCATCTACATCAGCCACGTCCCGGGAAAGGGAGAATCCATGGAAAAGAGCAACCACAATTACAACCGCACCCTCTATAACTCGGAGAAAAACAACATCGACTTCGCGCTTGCGGGCGAAGCGCTGATCAGCCAGCGCCTTTCCTGCTACACCGAGCCGAGTTATCTGGGCCTAGTCGATCTGATTCGTGCCGCCGACGTGCGCTACGTGCATCTGGAAATGCTGATGCACGACTATGAACACCCGCCCACCGACAAACGCATCGGCACGCACATGCGCTGCGATCCGAAGTACATCGCTGATCTGCAGTGGATGGGTTTTCAGATGATGTCGACAGCGCACAACCATTCGATCGACTTTGGCGAAGGTGGCGTAGTGAAAACCATCGAACATCTCACCCGCGCCGGCGTCACGCACGCCGGCATGGGGCGCAATCTCGCCGAGGCGCGCGCACCGGCGTATTTGGAAACCGCGCAGGGCCGCGTGGCACTGCTGTCCGGCACCACCTCGCTGTTCGCGTGGGGCCGCGCGGGTGACCAGCGCCGCGACATGATCGGCCGGCCGGGCGCCAACTATCTGCGGCACTACATGGAGTTCACGGCAGACAAAGCCACGTTCGATCATTTACGCCAAACCGGGGCGGCGTTCGGCTGGACGCACAAACCGGGGGTGCATCGTCCGATGGGACACAACTCGCCACCCGACACCGACACCACGATGCATCTCACCGGTTTCGACAACTGCGCCTACCCGTATCTGAAGGTGATTCTCGGCGACAAAACTGAGCGGCGCTGGTATCCGTATCCGCCCGATCTCGACGGTTTTCTGGAGCGCATTCGTGACGCACGGCGCATGGCACAATGGGTGGTGGTGGCAATGCACAATCAGGATTGGCCGGGGGACAAGCCGCCCGAGCATGCGGTCACCATGTACCACGCGATGATCGATGCCGGCGCCGACATCCTCGTCGGCACCGGGCCGCATCAGGATCGCGGCATCGAAATCTACAAGGGCCGGCCGATTTTCTATGGCTTGGGCGACTTCATACTGCAGAACGATTCGGTGCTGCTGACACCGCAGGACGCTTACGAGTACCAGGGCCTCAACTGGAACGGCACGCCGGCGGATTTCTACGACACGCGTGCCGGTTATCAGGGCGAAGGCGCGGGCAAGCCGACCAAGGGACAAAGCGTATCGCCGCTGTACTGGCAAAGCGGCATGCACCGGGTGAAATTCGAAGGCGGTAAGCTGAAAGAAATCCGCATCCATCCGGTCGACGTCGGTTATCAAAAGCCGCGCTGGCAGCAGGGCCGGCCGATGCTCGCAGAAGGCGAAGTAGCCGCGGAAATTCTGGAACGTTACCAGCGGTTGTCGAAACCGTTCGGCGTCAACGTGCAGATCGAAAACAACATGGGATACGTACGCTTGTAACGGTTGCGGTGCCTAGCAGCCGTGAAACGCGGCTCACTTACTCCGGCACCAGCCCCGCGGTTTTGGCCACCTGCGCCCACTTTACCGATTCAGCGCGGATGAATTCAGCAAACGCTTCCGGCGTGTTCGCCACCACCTCCGAACCATCGGCGCCAAACCGTTCCGCCATCGTGGGCGCCCGCAGTATCGACACCGCTTCCTTGTGCAGCAGCGTGATGACGTCGCGCGGTGTCGCGGCGGGCGCCAGCATGCCGTACCACTGCATCGCTTCGTAGCCGGGCAAGCCTGCCTCGCTGATGGTGGGTATATCAGGTGCCACCGGTGAACGTCGCGCGCTGGTGACGCCCAATGCACGCAGTCTGCCCACGCGCACATGGGGAATGCTCGACGATATGCCGGAGATGCCGATGGCCACATGCCCGGCGATGAGATCGATCACCCCCGGCGGTCCACTTTTGTACGGCACATGCGTCATGCGCACACCCGCCATGTGCGTGAGCAACGCCATGGCCAGATGCGGATTGGAACCGCGCCCTGCGGAGCTGTAAAGCACTTCGCCGGGCCGCGCCCTGGCCAGTGCGATGACTTCCTTCAACGGGCGCGGCACTGACGGATGCGCGACCAACAGACTCGGCAGCGACAGCGCCTGCGTAATAGGCGCAAAGTCGCGCAGCGTGTCGTAGGGCATTTTCTTGTTGACCAGCTGATTCATGATATGCGTGCTGGTGGTCACCAGCAGCGTGTAGCCGTCGGGTTTGGATTTCACGACGATGTCGCTGGCGATGATAGTACCCGCGCCGGGTCGGTTTTCCACTACCACCGGGCGGCCCCAGCGTTCGTTAAACCCCTGCCCAAGGATGCGCGCCAGTTGATCTGTACCGCCGCCCGCCGCTACCGGCAGCACGATCCGTATGGGACGGCTGGGGTACGGCTCTTGCGCCGAGGCGGGCAAAACAATCAACGGCAGGCTGGCCAGCGCGAACCACGCTACGTGCGCGTGTAGCGCAATCGGCCTCTGAAAAGTTATTGAAGTTTTCAATGGCTGCTAAAAAATATCAATTAAAACAGATACTTATAAATTAATCTGGATAGCCCTGATTCTATGGGTTATTGCCATGGCTGAAATCCGTCTGCGGAATTGCGGGGCGTGTGGGTGCTGCCGCGTTGATGTCGACCGGCTTCGCCTGACCCGGGGTGGCTTTCATGAAGGCCAACCCCTCAGAATAGTGGTCGAAGGTGTCATGGAACAACTCCATGGTGATGCCATCCGGATCCTGAAAATAAACACTCAAGGTCATGCCGTGATCGACCACGCGTTCAATTACGGCGTTGGCCGCCTGCAGACGCTGATGGGCTTCCTGCAGGGCAGCGTAGCTTTCAACCTTGAACGCAAAGTGATTGAGGCCGATGCGCTTCTTTGGCAGCGGCTCCGCACCCTCGGGCGCCTTGAACAGCGCGAGGTTATGATGCATTACACCGCAGGTCAAAAAGTTGCGCTTGCCGTCCGGCCCATAGCGCGCAACCTGAAAGCCCACGACGTCGCGGTAAAACGCCGTCGAACGTGCGACATCGCTGACATTCAGCACGAAATGGCCGATTTCCCTGGGTGCGCCTTGTAAACGGGATACGCCTGTTACGCCTGCTTCACCGGGTGCATTCATTGCAGTCTCCTGATCTTGAAGTTACGCCGTAACGGCGAGTTGTGGTACGGCCGGCGCTGCGCGCTCGGGAAGCGGGTCTACCCGCTCGGCGTCCCACGGGCCGGGAAAGCGGCCGCTACCGACTTTGTCACGGCTGAATACGTGATAATCCACCGGCCACTCGGCGCGCGGCAGTTCGTAATACACCTCGACACCGTTGCCGTCCGGATCACGCAGATAGATGCCGAGCGAGATGCCGTGATCGGCGATGCGCTCGATGGGCTGCCCTTGCGCCTTGATACGCGCATAGTAATCCTTGAGATCATCAAGGCTCGCCACGCGCCATGCCATATGATTCAGCCCCACCTGCCGCCGCTGGGGCAGCGGTGCATCGTCACCGACTTGCATCAGCGCGACTTCGTGCGACTGCTCGGTGTCGGCCGACAGGAACGCAGCCCAACCCGGCCGGTATTCGTAGCAGTGCAGGCCCAGCAGGTTTTCGTACCAGGCTTTGGATTTCTCGGTGTTGCGCACAAAGATGTTGACGTGCCCCAGATACATTGGTCGCTTGGCCATGGTTTCCTCGCTTTCACAGAACAGTGTGACTGTCAGATTATCATGCCAGGTTGTTTTTTGCCCCTCCCCCCCGCTGTACACTGCTCCTTACAGGCGGGTTCCGCCTGGGTTATGCGCGAGGCAATCCATGGGCGAAACGTTGTTGGCTAATGCACCAATTAATGCGCGAGTTAAGTGCGCGATTGCGTTATCTGTTGCGGCTGCCGGTTTATTGCCGGCATTAAGTAGCACCGGCGCGGCGGCGCAAGGTTATCCGGTAAAGCCCGTGCGCGTGGTCAACCTCGCTGCGGGTTCCCTCAACGATTCGATCACACGCCTGGTCTTCGCCCGCGTCTCCGAAGCTTTGAGCCAGCAGTTCATCGTTGACAGCCGGCCCGGCGCCGGTGGAAACATCGCTGCCGCGTTCGTCGCCAAGTCCCCTGCAGACGGCCATACGCTGTTCCTTACAGGCCAGAATGTGCTGGTAGTCAATCCCTTTCTGTACGCTAATCCCGGCTTCGATCCGCTGCGTGATTTCGAGCCGGTGTCGATGGTGACGAAAATCAGCGAAGTGCTGATTGCGCATCCGTCCCTAAGCACGAAGTCGCTCACTGACTTCGTGCGCCTGGCAAAGGCCAAGCCTGGGGACATCAGCTATGCAAGCGCAGGCAACGGCCATCCCCAGCACCTGTTTATGGCGTTGTTTCAGCGCAAGGCCGCGATCCGGCTCGCGCACGTGCCTTACAAAGGCCCGCCGCAAGCGGTACTGGCGGTGGTCGGCGGCGAGGTGGGTGTGATGAACGTAGGAATCGGGCTTGCGCGCCCGCACATCGCCAGCGGCAAGCTCGTGCCTCTCGCAAAAACGGGATATCTCGCGGCGGACACCTTGCCAGGCGTCCCGGCGCTCACCGCAGCCTATCCGGGCACTGAATACGTGCCGTGGCAGGCAGTGTATGCCCCCAAGGGCGTTTCGGTGGAGATCGTGACAAGACTCAACGCCGCCATCGGCCGCGCGCTCGCCGCGCCCGAAGTGGTGTCGCGGCTGAAAGAGCTCGACGTGACCGCGGTGCATAGTTCGCCCGGAGAACTCGACAAAATTGTGCGCGCTGATATGGTAGTCAATCGCGAACTGGTGAAAAGCATCGGGCTGAAACTTGATTGAGATTTTAGCGTTGGGCTTGGTGTCGATTACCCTCGGTGCTTATAAAAAAATATAAATAAAATCAATTACTTACAGTTTATCTACATAAATTGAGTTGGCGCATGCCTGTCCAGCGCTTCGTATTGTCAGCCCGGCGAACTTGCGCCTATACTTGAAGACAAGTACGCAACGGAACACGGGCCATGAGTCTCTCCTTCCGCGCATTAACCGCATCAGGTTTCGCTGGCGAAGCCACGGGCATTGATCTCACGCGGGCGCTCGACAGCGAAGCCGTGCAAGCCATTGACGACGCCATGGATCAATACGGCGTGCTGGTGTTCCACGATCAGCGGTTTACCGATGAAACGCAGATGGCATTCAGCCGTCAGTTCGGCGAGCTGGAGTTTTCCAACGGTGCGCAGTTATACAAAGAACGCCGCCTGCGGCAAATGGAAATGGCGGATATTTCCAATCTCGATACATCCGGCAAGTTGCGCCCCGCCGAGGATCACATGAGTCTGACGGCGCTGGGCAACCGCCTGTGGCATTCCGATGCCTCGTTTCGCGCGATACCCGCGAAGTATTCGCTGCTCTCCGCGCGCACCGTGCCGGGCGCGGGCGGCAATACCGAGTTCGCC
>SYEN01000079.1 GCA_005800795.1 Burkholderiales bacterium
CTTCATGCGCACGGCCTGCTCGACCGCGATCTCGCAGAACGGGTTAATTGTCATTTTGATATTGGCCGTCTCGACCCCGGTGCCGTCAGATTTGACGCGCACCTTCACATACGGGTCGATCACGCGCTTGGCCGTGACCAGAACTTTCATTGCTTCTCCTTGGAGGAACGAGTGGAAATGGGCTTGCGGAGGGACTCTGAAACCGGGAGGTATTCTAGCTGAAAGCGGGATGGAGCGAAACCTTTGCGTGAGGCTTCGTTATTGTAAGTATTTGTTTTTATTGAATTATTTACAAAGTGGACTAGTCAAACTGTCAAGCAACCAAAACACATCGTCAGAAAGGTCCTACCCACATGCCTACTATCTCGCAGAGATGGTACAGACCTGCGACATTCAAGCACAACCTTATCCTGTAGACACCAGTAGCCTCGCTACGTATGCTGCGCGTTCACGCACGATTTCACTAAATCAAATGCTATTGGGTGCGGGATGTAAAGACTTAGATCGATCACAAAGCAGCGCTTCCGTAGAGAACTCGAGTTGAGCTACTTCACCGAAGGTAATTTTAATGCAATGTTTCCGGAAGGCGGTGAGCGAGAAATTCATATCGAATTCATACCAAAGCCTGAGTTTCAATTTAGCGTGTCTTTGGTAGGTGAAGAATTTCAGACTACTGAGGCACCTAGTGACGAACTACTTACTCAAGCTAATATTGTTCGCGAAGAGGTGTCGGACTGTGTTATCGCCTTAAGACATTGGCTAAAGCGTATTGAGGAAGAATACCGCTCCGCCAATCCGATAGTCGATGAGTTCGAATCGTTTCGACAGTCTATAAATGAGCGCATAAGGTCTCACGTAGAAGACGAACACGGGCATTTCACGCCTGAAGAAGCCACCGCTATGCGGGCGAAGCTAGACGAATTGACTCAACGCATTGCCGAACTCGCTGAAAGATCTGATGGTTTTGAACATCGACTAGCCGAAGCAAAGAAACAAATCGATTCTCTAAAGCCCGACCTAGATACGGCATCAAGAGGGGTTTGGTTACGCCGGGCCGGCAGCAAAACCTTGAACGCATTGAAAGCTGTAATTACATCTAAGGAAGGGCGAGAATTCGCATTACAAGCCGCAAAACAGTTCCTCCTTGGAGCACCGAAGTACGATCTATCTAGGAAGTCAACTCAACCGCCTCCACCGAACTCTGTGTGCCGAAGGCGATGCACTTCACGTACCACCAAACTCTACAACCATGTGCGGCCGTTACGTCCCGCCCGATGAAGCTGCTTTAGACCGCTTCTGGAAAATCGACCGCAAGAATTGGCGGGCGTGGATCGAGCCGGTCTTTAATCTGGCGCCGACGACGCAGGTGCCCATTCTGGTTCGCGCGGACGATGGCGCGCTGGAACTCATGGGCGCGCGCTGGGGATTGATTCCGCAATGGTGGAAGAAAGACGTTCCGCCGTCGCTTACCTTTAACGCGCGCTCCGAAGAAGCCCGCCAGAAACCCACGTGGCGCCATGGGTTGCGCGCGCAGCGTTGCCTGATGCCGGCGCGGGGCTGGTATGAATGGAACGAGAAGGAACAGGTTCGCAGCGAATCAGGCCGGGTCGTCAACCAACCGTATTTTCTCCATAGCCCGAATGCAGAGGTGATCGCCTTCGCCGGCATTTGGGCGGCTTGGGAGAGCCCCACGGGGCCGGTCGTTTCGTGTGCCTTACTGTCAAAAGCCGCGGCGCCCGGCATCGCTCACATTCACCACCGCATGCCCGTGGTGCTTCGGCCTGAGCAGTACGAATCATGGATCTCGCATGCGGCGACGGAGGCCGAAGTGGACGCAGCCATCGCCAACGCGCGGCAGGATTTCGAGGGTTACCGCGTCAGCACGCGCGTCAACAATGCGCGAAATAATTCACCGGCCTTGATGGAAGCTGTTGGCGCGCAACCTGACCCGCAGCCGCCGGCGAAACGCCCCGCCATAAAACAAAAGAACAGCAGTAAACCAGACCCCAATAAGTCATTGTTTTAATTGACTTTTATTCTTAGCTACTGTGACGTGCCAGCAGCTCGCGAGAGCGCCAGCGTGCGCAATGCGAAGCCAGCTGCTACCGCCCCTTGAACACCAGCTTGCGCTTTTCCCGGAATGCCTTCCCCGCTTCCACACGATCCTCGGTCGAGGTAATCAGTGCCGCAAGATCAGCCTCTGCACGCAACCCGCCGGTAAATCCATTTCAAGGCTGTTGCACGGCATAGAGCACGTCGCGCGTGCTGCTCATCAATCGATCCTCGCCCCCGCGCGCTTGACGATCTCGCCCCACTTGGCGTACTCGCTGCGGATGTATTGCGCGAATTGTTCCGGCGTGCCGCCCGCCGGTTCGGAGCCAATCAGCGTCACCTTTTCCCGGTAACTCGTTGAAGCCACCATGCGATTGAGTTCCGCGTTCAGGCGTGTGATCACCGCGCGCGGCATCGCCGCGGGGCCAACCACGCCCGTCCAGGTGGTTGCTTCGTAGCCCGGCACGCCCGCTTCGGCGATGGTCGGATATTCCGGCAACGCTTCGACGCGCTTCGGCCCGCTCACCGCCAGCCCGCGCACGCGCCCGCCTCTGGCGTGCGGTGTGATGGAGTTGGTGCTTTCCAGCATGATCTGCACCTGGCCCGCGATCAATTCGGTGATCGCGGCAGCGCCGCCTTTATAGGGCACGTGCACGGCCTGCGTGCCGGTCATGGTTTTGAACAACTCAAAGCCCACGTGCCCCGGCGTGCCGTTGCCGCTGGAGGCGTAATTCAGCTTGCCGGGATTTTGTTTCGCAAAGCTGATGATGTCGCGCACGCTTTTGAACGGCGTTGCCGGCCCCACCGCCAGCAACATCTGCCCGGTGGTGGTTTGCGAAATCGGCGCCAAGTCTTTCTGGATATCCAGCGGTGGCTTTTGCAGCATATTGGGGCTGATCGCCAGCGCGCCGATCATGCCGTAGGCAATGGTGTAGCCGTCCGCAGGCGCCTTCGCGGTGATTTCCAACCCCAGTTGCAACGCGCCGCCGGGGCGGTTGTCGACGATCACCTGTTGCTTCAAACGCGTAGTCAGCTCGCCTGCGATGATGCGCGCCACGGTGTCGCTGGCGCTGCCGGACGCTTGCGGCACGATCATGCGGATGGGACGCGTGGGGTATTCTTGCGCGTATGCGACTCCCGCCAATGCGACCAACGTGGGTAACGCAAGCCAGGCCGCCGCACGGCCCCTGCCAATTAGCGCATTCATCACAAACCCTCACGTAGGGAAAAACTGTTTTAAAACAGATACTTACACAACATCAGTTCAACACGATTTTCGCCTCGCGTATCAGCCGCCCCATGCGCTCGAACTCGCTCTTGATGTGCGCGGCGAATTCTTCCGGCGTGTTGCCTGCTGGCAGCACGGCTTCGCTGTTGAAGCGATCCTGAAGCTCTTTCGATTTCACCACCGTGACGATTTCCTTGTTGAGCCGCTCGACGACCGCACGCGGCGTACCGGCAGGCGCTGAAACGCCATACCAGGAACTCGCTTCATATCCCGCAAGCCCGGTCTCGGCTACGGTCGGCACCTCCGGCAGCGCCTGCGAACGGCGCGCCCCGGTCATCGCAATCGCACGCAGCTTGCCGGTCTTGACATGCGGCAGCATCGCCACCGCACTGGAAAACATCAGCGGCACCTGACCGCTCATCAAATCGGTCATCGCCAGTGACAAACCTTTATACGGCACGTGCACCAGTTTCACGCCCGTCATCATCGAATACAGTTCCGTTGCGAGATGCGTGCCGGTACCCACGCCGTTGGAGGCATAGTTTATTGCGCCGGGTTTGGCTTTCGCCAGCGCCGTCAGCTCCTTCATCGTACGTACCGGCAGCGAAGGATGCACCACCACCAGCAGCGGTGCCGAGGCGATCAAACTCACCGGCGCAAAATCCTTCAGCGGGTCATACGGTATTTTCTGCTGCGCGTGCGGCACGATGGACATTACCGCCGCGTTGGCGAGCAACAGCGTGTAGCCGTCGGCGGACGCTTTCGCGACGAGCTCCACGCCGATGATGCCGCCGGCGCCGGGGC
>SYEN01000011.1 GCA_005800795.1 Burkholderiales bacterium
CTGTTGCGTGGATTGGATGCGGCGCAAGGCGAGTGGAACTTGGTCACGATGGCGTGGAATTTCAAAAGAATGGCGGTATTGGCGGCATAAACGATCAGGGCGGCATACGCACGCACTAAATTTAGTGCGCAGACCACCCAATCCTTCCATTTTTCTATTCCCTTCGATGTCCATGGCCGCTATAACTCGTAAATTCAACTCAGGTCCGACAGGCTGCTAGGCGAATCGCCAAGTACTTGGTTTGGAGATCTACGTCTCTTAACCAAGGTTATACCCAGCAGCGTGCAAGCAGTACATCATACACAAATGGCCACAACACGCGCTGATCAAGAAATATAAATTCCGATTGCCATTCCGTCAATCACATCGTGCATGACTTCACGAAAAACATCGCAGCGCTTATTCCACCCGCGCGCCCGATGACAGCACGACCTTTGTCCACTTATCAATTTCAGCACGAATGTAAGCGCCAAACTGCTCTGGCGTATTACCCACCGCGTCCAACCCTTGCGCGGTAAGCTTGGTTTTCATCTCCGGCGCACGCAGGCTGGCGGAGATCTGCTGATTGAGCTTCATCACAATAGCCCTTGGTGTGGCAGCAGGCGCGACAATGCCTTGCCATAACGACAGCTCGAAGCCCTTCAGCCCCGCAGCCTCTTGCACGGTGGGTAAATCAGGCAACACCGATGAGCGCGCCAGCAACGTTACCGCTAGCGCACGCAGGCGGCCCGATCTAATATACGGCAGCGCAGTGGGCACCGATGAAAAAGACAGTTGCAACTGCCCCGCCAGCAGATCGTTGAGCATGGGGCCGCTGCCTTTGTACGGCACATGCGTCATTTGCGTGCCGGTCATGGATGCAAACATTGCGCCACCCAGGTGTGAGGTCGTGCCATTTCCCGACGAGCCGTAATTCAGTTTGCCAGGATTGGCCCTGGCATGGGCGATCAATTCCTTTAACGTGGTTGCGGGCACGCTAGGGTGCAGCACCAGCACGTTTTCGCTAGTGGTGAGCAAGGTGATGGGCGCGAAATCGCGCAGCGGGCTATACGGCAAATTCGGGTTGAGCGCGGGCGCTATCGCCAGTGTGCTGACATTGCCCAGCATCAGCGTGTAACCATCAGCGCTGGCGCGCGCCACCATATCACCGGCTATCGTACCGCCCGCGCCGGGGCGGTTATCGACCACCACAGATTGTTTCCATGCGTCATTAAGTGCTTGCGCGATGGCGCGCGCGACGATGTCGGTACCCGCGCCTGGGGTGAACGGCACGATGACGCGGATGGGGCGTTGCGGGTAGTCCTGCGCCATGGCCAAGCCACACGTGAGCAGCAGTGCAAGCAGTACCGATGCGAGCTTCAATGCGCGAACCGCGCCGGACTAAACGGCGCAATATCAATGCCCGGCTTTTGTCCGGCAACTATTTCAGCCACGGTCTTGCCCATCACCGAGCCGGCGCTCATGCCAAAGTGCGAATTTCCGAATGCAAAGTACGCGTTATCAAATTGGGGCGCTTGCCCCAGCGCGGGCAATCCATCGGGCAAACTCGGGCGGCTGCCGCTCCAGCGTGTGACCGTGTCGAGACACACGCCGGGGAACATGCGTTGCGCCTGCACCTTCAAAAGTTCCGCTCGTTGCCAGTTGGGCTCGGCATTGAGGCCGCCGAACTCCGCCGTGCCCGCAATGCGCAACCCCACGTTCATCGGCGAACAGGCGA
Source organism: Burkholderiales bacterium (assembly GCA_005800795.1). Classification (GTDB taxonomy): domain Bacteria; phylum Pseudomonadota; class Gammaproteobacteria; order Burkholderiales; family SG8-41; genus UBA5216. The sequence goes on from SYEN01000011.1 coordinate 1,718, forward strand.
ACTTTGCGTCAGTGTGAGTCACGGGCATGCGCGGTGCCACGCCCGAATCTGCGATGGTAATGTGGTAACCGCGCTCCGCTTCCACGGGCGTTTTTGTGCCCAGCATGGCCGTTAACACACCCGATACGGCACCCGCCGCGATTACCACGCGCTCCACGGCATGCGGCACACCATCCACCATCACCGTCCGCACGCCACGCCCTTCGCTTTTAAACGCCGTGACCTTGCCGCGCACTACCGTAGCGCCATTGCGCACGGCGCTCGCCGCCAACGCCTGCACCAGATGATGTGGATTCTTGCAGCGCCCGTTATTGGGCAGCAACAACCCGCTCTTGAAGATGGGCGCGAGCGTAGGCTCCAACTCGCGTATCTCCATGCCATCAAGCACCTGCGATTTCACACCCGCCTCGGCGCGCATTCGTTGCGAGAGTTCAGATCCTTGCGCGGCATCAAGTTTCTCCGACACATACAGTTGACCCGACAACACAATCAGCCCTTCGGCCTCGGTGCCACGCGTGATCGTTTCGTACGCCTCTAGCGTGCCGCCATGCAGATCGCGCATCGCGCGCGAGGTTTTCCACGCGGCTTCTTCAGTGGCTGACTTCACCGCCGTCATCAGCCACGGCAACGCTTGCAGAAAATAGCCCGGCCGTACTGCCAGCGGGCCTTCGGGGTTCATCAGCCAGCCCGGCGCTTCGCGCCAAATACCAGGAATCAAATATGGCACCACTGCACCGGGGCTGATATTGCCCGCGTTGCCAAACGACGCACCTTCACCAATCTCGCCCGCTTCAATCAGCGTGACCTTGAAGCCCGCGCGCTGTAAATGAAGCGCGGAACATACGCCGACAATGCCGGCGCCGATGACACATACAGTAGGCTGCGCCATTACTCGGCCTTGATATTGCGTTCTTTCACCAGCTTCGCCCATTTCTGCCGCTCCGCGCGGATGAATTGTGCGGTCTCCACGGGTGACTTCATGGTGTCCGGCTCAAAACCGAGATTGATCATTTTTTGCCGCAACTCATTGCCCGCGACGGCTTCTCGGATGGCGGTGTTCAGCCGGTTGATCGCCTCCACCGGCGTTCCAGCAGGTGCTTGTATCGACTCCCAGGTCGCCACATCAAAACCGGGAATGCCGGATTCAGCGATGGTGGGAATATCCGGCGCGCCGGTGGCGCGCTTCGCCGTGGTGACCGCAATGGCGCGAAGTTTTTTATTACGTGCGAGATTAATCGCCGAGCCGATGCCCGGCATCATCATCGTCACGCGTCCGCCAATCACATCCGCAACCGCGGGCGCACTGCCTTTGTAGGGCACATGCATCATGCTCGTTCCCGTCATCGACAACATCATCTCGCCCGCCAGATGTGCCGCACTACCGATGCCAAACGAAGCATAGTCGAGCTTGCCAGGTTGCGCCTTAGCGAGCGCGATAATGTCTTTCACCGTGCGCACCGGCAGGCTGGGATGTGTGATCAACAGCAAGGGCACGATGGCCACCACCGTCACCGGCGAGAAGTCTTTCTCAATGTCGTAACTCAGTTTGTAAAGACTTGGGTTGATCGAAAACGACGCCGACACAAACAACAGCGTGTAACCGTCGGCGGACTGGCTCTTCACATACTCGGTGGCGAGTATGGTGTTGGCGCCGGGCCGGTTATCGACCAGAATTTGCTGCCCCAGCTTTTCAGGCAAGGCCGCGCCCAGCAGACGCGCCAGTGCGTCCGAACCGCCGCCCGGCGGGAAGCCGACGAACAACCGTATGGATTTGTTGGGATAGCCTTGCGCGGCAATCCCGCCCGCCTGCAATGCCAGCAGGATACCTGCCGCGGCACACGCTTGTTTGAATCGTGTCATCTCATTCTCCCTGGATAGCGATCTCGTCACCTTGCGCTGTGAACCGGTGGGGAAAATCCGCCGACGCCCATTCCATAAAGCGCAGTGAGTCCGTAAAGCGTGCGTCATTGCCTTTCAACACCTCTGGCCGCAACTGCTTGTCGATCATCACCGGCAAAAACGCGGTCTGCGTCACGCCTGATTTGCCAATCACTGCCTTGGCGATCAGACTGCGCTTGCCGTCCTCGCCGTACGCGAGATTCGGGTAGTCGGGGTCAAGCTTGACACCATATTTCTTCTCGAAAGCCTTGCTCGCGGGGCCGCTCTTCGCCGACGAGGACATGATGAAGTTGCTCAAGCTATAAAAACAAGTTTTGCCGTCATGCACGGCAATGGCCTTGGGCGCATGGGCATGGTGGCCGAGGATCAAATCCGCGCCCGCCGCAACCGCCGCCTTGGCCGTAATCACCTGGTAATCGGCAATCACCTTAGGCACGAAGTGCACCCCCCAGTGCAAGGACACCACCACCACATCGACCTTTTGGTTGGCGGCCTTGACGTCCTCCACCAAGCCTGCAAGGTCTTCCTCATAAGGCACGGTTACCACGCGCGGCGGCACGCCAGCCTGATAATCCACCGCCTCATAAAAAGTATGCGCACGCAGCGGCGAAATGCCGGCTTTCTTCGGCCCGGCGGCATAACCTTCGTTCAACACCGAGCAATAGGCGAGGAAAGCGATCTTCACGCCATTCTTTTCGATAAACGCGGGCTTGCGCGCTTCTTCTAGGTTGCGGCCCGCGCCCACTGTTTTGATACCTTTTTTGTCGAACAAATCGAGCGTGTCGAGCAACGCATCCTCGCCCCAATCCATGCCGTGATTGCTCGCCACCGACACTACATCAAATCCGCAAGCGGTAAAAATCGACGCCATATGCGGCTTGACGCGGCTGTGCGCGCCGCCAGAGTGCAGTTGCAGCGCGCCACGCTCCGAATAAACGCGCTCGCATTGGCTAAAACGGATATCGGCCGCCGCCAGCGCTGGCTGCGCCAGCACACACAAAGGGTCAACCGGCTCGATGACGGGGCCGACATCGCCCACGGCCATAAGGACTACGCTGTTCGCATTGGACATTTCAATTTTCCTTGTTGACAAGCGGGTTTATGATAAGCGTTCATGCACGCGGCGGCAATCGCTCGAATCACTCGCCGGGGTGTGCTGGCCATCACCGCGAACCCCGCTTGCGTAAAACGCGTCTACGGCTTCGATGGAAACGATTGCGCCTCGCAGCGGGCGCCGGCAAGCACGCTCACGATACACCCCGCTACAA
>SYEN01000080.1 GCA_005800795.1 Burkholderiales bacterium
GGCGAGGCCGATGTCCTCACTCGCCATACGCACAATACGCCGGCCGAGGTACAGCGGATCAGCGCCGCCATCGAGCATGCGCACCATCCAATACAGCGCGGCATCTGGCGATGAGCCGCGCACGCTTTTATGCAGCGCGGAGATCTGATCGTAGAACTGATCACCACCCTTATCGAAACGGCGCAGGCTTTGCGTCAGCGTTTGTTTGACGAAGGCAGCGTCGATCTCAACCAGCCCGGTTTCCTCGGCGGCATCTGCGAGCTGCTCGATCAAATTCAACAACCGGCGCGCATCGCCATCCGCGTAGCCCACGATATGCTCGCGCGCCTCACTTGAAATAGTCTTTAAAAACAGATACTTACCAAACGCCCGCTGCGACAGTGCCGTTAGATCGGTATCGCCCAGCGGCTGCAGCACGTAGACCGCCGCGCGCGACAGCAACGCGTTGTTCAATTCGAACGACGGGTTCTCGGTAGTCGCGCCGATAAATGTCACCAGTCCGCGCTCCACGTACGGCAGAAACGCATCTTGTTGGGCTTTGTTAAAGCGATGCACTTCGTCGACAAACAGCAGTGTGTGACGGCCGCTTTGTTGCAAGGTGAGTTCGGCGCGCGTCACGGCTTCACGGATTTCCTTGATGCCCGAGAATACCGCGCTGATGGCGATGAATTCCGCATCAAACGCGTCAGCCATCAACCGCGCCAACGTGGTTTTGCCCACGCCCGGCGGCCCCCACAAAATCATCGAGTGCGGCTTTTTACTCTCAAACGCCAGTCGCAATGGCTTGCCCGCGCCCAAAAGATGCGCTTGGCCCGCAACTTCATCCAGCGTGCGCGGCCGCAACTGTTCGGCGAGCGGCGCGCGCGGTTCTCGCTTGCCGAAGAGATCGTTCACGACTTGCCTGAGGCTGACTCACGCGTCATGCCTGGATCATTCCCGTATCACGTCCGCGCCCTTGGGAATCACAAACGTAAACGCATCGGGCGCGAGCTTGGCGTTGCGCTCGATGTCGGTAAAACGGATCACTGTGACCTGCCCGAACTGATCGCGCAGCTCCATTGCGTCGAGCCCCGATTTGCCGAAACCCAGGCGGATGCGCTCAAAAGCGGTGTCCTTGGTCTTGGGTATGGCTTCGAGCCAGTCGAGGCCTTCCTGGTTGCCCATATTATTCAGCGTGTAGCTTTTGTCGATTTCGTTGCTGCCGGCAAGGAGTGCTGCGGGACTTGCGCCCAGCGCGCGGTCGAGTTTGCGCTCGGTGACCTGATTCAAGTCTTTGTCGTAGACCCACAGCTTGCTGCCATCGCCGACAATGGTTTGCTCGTAAGGTTTGTCGTACTCCCAACGGAATTTGCCGGGGCGCGAGAACTGCATGGTACCGGTGGATTGCTGCAACATTTTAAGATTCTTATCCAGCACCATTTGCGCGAAGCGGCCCTTGGCGGTGGTGGTTTGGGTGAGAAAGCCTTTAAGCGCCTCGGTAGTCGCGGCCAGCGTCAACGACGGCGTCAACAACACCAAAGATAAACACAAGATTCGCCAGCAAGTTCGCAAGTTAGTGCGCATGGGGATTCCAGACATTAAAAAGTTTTTTGTTTGCGTTCGAGGTCGGCCACGCGCCCGCCACGCATTGTAATAACCGTGATGAACGGGTCGGACAGGGTCGGATAGTAATACAACGATTTGGCCACAAAGTTCCGTCCACCTTCGACTGTTTCCTGATCGGGCTTGCCCGCGCGCAGCAGCACTTCGCCCTCGCTCATGCCGCGGCGCAGATGCATGTAGACGCCAAACTCCATGCCACGCACCGCGGGCGCGGGCGGTGCGGAGCCGGGCGGCGGCACGAGCATTGTTTGCGGTGCAGGCTGCGTCGCAGGTTTGGCCGCAATAGCAGGCGCGGATTTGGGTGGCTCCAGCAGCTTGCCTTCGGCATCCACGGAGGCGGCTGCCGGCCGCGCGTTGACCAGCTTTGATGGACGATTTTCCGGTGGCTTTTCACTGTATTGCGTGACGCCGCGCTCATCGACCCAGCGGTAAATCTCGGCGGCTGCCGCGGGTTGTGACAGCATGCAAAAAATATTCAATAAAAACAGATGCTTATGGTTCATGGGTCGTCTCCACCCTGCAGCTGTTCGACAGCGGCACGCAGTAGAGGTTTAACGTTCGGCGGCGTCAGCGGCTGACGGCGGCACCAGCACTTCGCGATTGCCGCTGCCCTGTACAGCGGACACCACGCCGGAGCGTTCCATTTGCTCGATCAGGCGTGCGGCGCGGTTGTAACCAATGCGCAAATGCCGTTGCACCAGAGAGATCGACGGTCGCCGCGTATTGATGACGATCGCCACCGCCTGATCGTAAAGCGCGTCGGATTCGCCATCGGGATTACCGTTGCCATCGAGTAAATCACCGGCACTGGCATCACCTTCGCCGTCGGCACCGTCAAGCACGCCGTCAATGTATTGCGGCTTGGCGAGACTCTTCAGGTAATCGACGATCTTGTGAACTTCGTGGTCCGACACGAATGCGCCGTGTACACGTTGCGTCAAGCCCGTGCCCGGCGGCAGGTACAACATGTCACCCTGTCCCAGCAAAGCCTCCGCGCCCATTTGATCGAGAATGGTGCGCGAATCGACTTTCGCCGCCACCTGAAATGCCACGCGCGAGGGAATGTTCGCCTTGATGAGGCCAGTGATCACATCCACCGATGGCCGCTGTGTCGCGAGAATCAAGTGTATGCCCGCCGCGCGCGCTTTTTGCGCGATGCGCGCGATCAACTCTTCGACTTTTTTACCGACAACCATCATCAGGTCAGCCAGTTCGTCAATCACCACCACGATCAACGGCATTTCGTGCAGCGGCTCGGCTTCGGGGTCATCTGCCGCCAGCGGATTCGCAAGCGGCGATTTAGCCTTGTCGGCATCGCGCACTTTCTGATTGAAGCCCGCGAGATTGCGCACACCCAGTGCAGA